>NZ_JALTON010000029.1 GCF_027000115.1 Thiohalobacter sp.
AAGGGGCAATCAACGTCCCCGTTCCGCTGACCCGGACGCTGAACGGCCATTACCGTGGATTCAGTGGATACCGTGGCTATCATGCATGGTGGATGCTGTGCCACACGGCTGTCGGGCAGCCCGGCAATATCCACCAGGCCGCCGCGCGCTTACTTCACGACCTTGAGCGCGGGCCGGCCACCGCCGGCACCGTCATCGCCCTGCGGCGGCGGCTCGTCGCCCTCTTCCTCGTTGAACATCATGCCGCGGCCGTTTTCCTGGGCATAGATGGCCAGCACGGCACGGGTGGGGATGAGCACCTGCCAGGGCGTGCCCTGGAATCGCGCACTGAAAGTGATCTCGTCGTTGCCGAGATGCAGGCCATGAACGGCCTGCGGATTGATGTTGAGCACGATCTTGCCGTTCTCGACAAACTGGCGGGGCACCTCGACGCCGGGCGCATCGGCATCCACCAGCAGATAGGGCGTCAGGCCATTGTCGAGTATCCACTCGTTGATGGCCCGCAGCAGATAGGGACGGCTGGGCGTCATCGGCCTGCCGCGGCCAGCCCCGCATACTGCATCGAGGGCTGCGGATGATGGCGGATCTGCAGCCGGACCCGAGATGCACTCTGGAACAAGGGGACTGAAATCCGGTTCATCGCCTGCTTCCGCCTCGGTGCAATTTTCGGGCTAGTCCCGCATCTCGCGCTCGGCCTCGGTGAGACTCTCGCGGAAGGATTCCCGTGAAAAAATGCGCTCGGCATAGTCGAGCACGGGCTTCGCCTGCCTGGGCAGATCGACCCGCAGCGCCGGCAGCCGCCACAGCAGCGGCGCGACGTAGCAGTCGACCAGGCTGAATTCCTCGTTCAGAAAGAACGGCATGGCGGCGAACACCTCGGCGCTGGAGGCTATGCTCTCACGCAGCATCTTGCGCGCCCTGGCCGCGGCCTTCTCGCCCTTGTTCTCGATTTCCTCGAGCAGGCCGTACCAGTCCGTCTCGATGCGGTGCATGGCCAGGCGCGCCTTGGCACGCGATACAGGGTCCACCGGCATCAGCGGAGGATGCGGGAAACGCTCGTCCAGATACTCCATGATGACGCGCGAATCATAGAGCACCAGCTCCCGGTCCACCAGCGTGGGCACGGACTGGTAGGGATTGAGATCGATCAGATCTTCCGGCTTGTTGTCCGGATCGATGTTGACGATCTCGACCGTAATACCCTTTTCCGCCAGCACCATGCGAGCACGATGGCTGTACGGACAGGTCGGATTGGAATAGAGCGTCATCACCGAACGACGGTTGGCAACCACTGCCATGCGATCCCTCCCAGACGGCACACATCGCTCTTGCCGAGCGAATCAAAACACAATGAGCCGGGGCGGGTCAGGCCCGCCACCGGCTCTTCACGGGTTCCGGAAACGCCGCTCAATGGACGTCTTTCCAGTACTCCTTCTTGAGGAAGTAGGCAAACACGAACAGCACGGCCAGGAACAGCAGCACCCAGATGCCGATGCGCTTGCGTTCCAGCTGCACGGGCTCGCCCATGTAGGACAGGAAGGCCACCAGATCGCGGGCCGCCTGCTCGTACTCGGCCGGGGTCATGCTGCCTTCGCTGACCAGTTCCAGTTTCTCGATCTCCTGCTTCTCGTGCCCGTCGGCATCGGTCACCGTCTTGTAGACCGGCTTCTGCCAGCCCTGCAGTTCCCACAGCACGTGCGGCATGCCGACATTGGGGAAGCGCCAGTTGTTGACGCCGAAGGGACGGCTGTCGTCCAGGTAGAAGGTCAGCAGATAGGTGTAGAGCCAGTCCTCGCCCCGCACCCGTGCCACCAGGGTCAGATCGGGCGGCGGCGCGCCGAACCACGCCTTGGCTTCCTTCGGATCCATGGCGATGGTCATCTGCTCGCCGATCTTCTCGCTGGCAAACATGAGATTGTCGATGACCTGCTGGTCGGTCAGCCCCAGATCGCGCGCCATGCGGTTATAGCGCTGATACTGGGCGGAGTGGCAACTCAGGCAGTAGTTCACGAACAGCCGCGCACCCCGCTGCAGTGACTGCTTGTTGCTGACATCCACGTCCGCCTTGTACAGCGGCAGGTGCCCCCCGCCGGCAGCCATCGCCAGCGCCGGGAAAAAGGCAATAACGAAGCTCAGGATCATCTTTTTCATTAGTGCGTCACCCTTTCCGGTACCGGCTTGGTCTTGTCGATCTTGGTGTAGATGGGCATCAGCAGGAAGAAGGCAAAGTAGTAGGCGGTGCAGACCTGTGCCAGCAGCGTCTTGCCCGGAGTCGCCGGCTGGGTACCGAGATAGCCCAGAACGACGAAGGCCACCACGAACAGCGCCAGTGCACCCTTGAACAGCGGCCCCTTGTAGCGGATGGACTTCACCGGACTGCGATCCAGCCAGGGCAGGAAGAACAGGATGACTACCGCGGCACCCATCGCGGCCACGCCCGGGAAGGCGGAGCCGGCAATCGAAGGCACCGCACGTAGGATGGCGTAGAAAGGCGTGAAGTACCAGACGGGCGCGATGTGCTCGGGCGTCTTCAGCGGATTGGCCGCCTCGAAGTTGGGATGCTCAAGGAAGAAGCCGCCCATTTCCGGCGCGAAAAACACCACCGCAGAGAAGAACATCAGGAACACCACCACGCCGACGATGTCCTTCACCGTGTAATAGGGGTGGAAGGGAATACCGTCCAGAGGAACACCATTCGCGTCCTTCTTCTGCTTGATCTCGATGCCGTCGGGGTTGTTCGAACCCACCTCGTGCAGGGCCATGATGTGCGCCACGATCAGGCCGATCAGCACCAGCGGCACGGCGATGACATGGAATGCAAAGAAGCGGTTGAGCGTCGCGTCTGCCACCACATAGTCACCGCGAATCCACAGCGCCAGGTCGTCACCGATGACCGGAATGGCCGCGAACAGGTTGATGATTACCTGCGCGCCCCAGTAGGACATCTGTCCCCAGGGCAGCAGATAGCCGAAGAAGGCCTCGGCCATCAGGCACAGGTAGATCAGCATGCCGAAGATCCAGATCAGCTCACGCGGCTTGCGGTAGGAACCGTAGAGCAGCCCCCGGAACATGTGCAGGTAGACCACCACGAAGAAGGCCGATGCTCCGGTCGAATGGATGTAGCGTATCAGCCAGCCCCAGTCCACATCGCGCATGATGTACTCGACCGAGGCAAAGGCACGCTCCGCGTCCGGCTTGAAATTCATGGTGAGGAAAATGCCGGAGACGATCTGGATAACCAGCACCAGCAGCGCCAGCGAGCCGAAGAAGTACCAGAAATTGAAGTTCTTGGGGGCGTAGTACTTCGCCAGATGTTCGTTCCAGAGTTGGCTCAGGGGGAAGCGGGCATCGATCCAGCCGAGAATGCCGCCCTGCCACTTTTCAGTGCTCGAACCAGCCATTACGCAGCTCCTTGATCTTCACCGACCAGAATCACGGTCTTGCCAATGTAACGGTGCGGCGGCACCACCAGGTTCTTCGGCGCCGGCACGCCCTTGAAGACACGGCCGGCAAGGTCGAACTTGGAACCATGGCAGGGGCAGAAGAAGCCGCCCTTCCAGTCCTTGCCCAGATCGTCCGGGGCAACCTCGGGCCGATAGGTCGGCGAACAGCCCAGGTGGGTGCAGATACCCACCAGCACAAGGATCTCGGGCTTGATGGAGCGGTACTCGTTCTTCGCGTACTCGGGCTGCTGCGGCATTTCCGAAGCGGGATCGAGAACGACGGGATCCATTTCCTTGAGCAGGCCCAGCATCTCGTCGGTGCGCCTGACGATCCACACCGGCTTGCCGCGCCACTCGACGTTGATCTTCTGGCCCGGTTCCAGCTTGCTGATGTCCACCTCGACCGGGGCACCGGCGGCCTGGGCGCGTGCGCTGGGCATCATGGACTTGACGAAGGGTACGGCGACAAAGACCGCCCCGACGCCGCCAACCACCGTGGTCGCCGCAGTCAGGAAGCGGCGTCGGCTGGTATCTACGCCATCACTCATTGAACGGATCTCCAGATTTGGTTACCCAAGAATTCGGTTCGGATCGGGCCCGGAACTGGCGGGACATTGTAGACGATCCCCCCGCCCGGCATTTGACGTGGATCAGGCAGCCAGCCGGGGCGGGTCTCGCAAAGGCCGGAATTTTCCAACAACAGGGGCGCGAGGTCAAACGCGGGGCGCGCTCAGACGGGCACGTAGAGATCGATAAATCGGTGATCCAGATCGAACTTCCGGGCCAGATGTTCCCCCAGGGCACGCGGGCCGTGGCGCTCGGTGACATGATGGCCGGCGGCCAGAAACTGGATGCCGCGTTCGGCAGCCACATGAGCGGTGGGCTCGGATACCTCGCCGCTGATGAAGGCATCCAGCCCCAGATCGGCGGCGGCGTCGATAAAGGACTGGGCTGCGCCGGTGCACCAGCCCAGCCGGCGGATGGGGCCACGTGGCCCCAGATGCAGTGGCGGGTGACCCAGTCGGACCCGCAGCCGTTCCATCAGCGCCTCGGTGGCCAGCGGCTCCGCCAGCTCGCCCCAGCAGGCCAGCGCGGGCCCGCCCGGCAGACCGAAGTGGCCGGATACCGGAAGCTCCAGCAACCGCGCCAGCCGGGCATTGTTGCCCAGCTCGGGATGGGCATCCAGGGGCAGGTGGTAGGCCAGCAGGTTCATGTCCGCGGCCAGCAGGGCGCCAATGCGGCGGCGTTTCATGCCGGTGATGCGCGCATCCTCGCCCTTCCAGAAGAAGCCGTGATGGACCAGCAGCAGATCGGCCTCGGCCGCCACCGCCGCGTCGATCAGTGCCTGGCTGGCGGTGACGCCGGAGACGATGCGGCGGATCTCCTCGCGCCCCTCGACTTGCAGGCCGTTGGGACAGTAGTCGCTGAAACCCGCGACATCGAGCAGCGTGTCACAGTAGCTCACCAGTTCGTCCCGTTTCACCACGCCCCTGCCCTCCACAACATGGATTCCCGGCCCGAATCATGCTCAAATCGGACCCCCGTCAACAGCCTACCCCACTCATGAAACTGCGCAACCTGATCGGCTTCCTGTTCCAGTCCCTGTTCGTCGGCCTGCTCGCCGCCGTGGCGCTGTTCCTGATCAAGCCCGAACTGTTCCGCGGCAACGGTGCCGTGGTCGAGGTGCACGAAGCGGCCCCCGCGCCCCGCCCGGCGGTCGCCAGCGGCCCGGTGTCCTATGCCGACGCCGTGGACCGCGCCGCGCCGGCGGTGGTGAACATCTACACCGCCAAGGTGGTCACCGAACCCGGCAACCCGCTGTTCAACGATCCCCTGTTCCGCTATTTCTTCGGCGACCGCTTCTCCGGTGCGCGCAAGCGGCTGCAGACCAGCCTGGGTTCCGGTGTCATCCTCAGCCCCCAGGGTTATCTGCTTACCAACCACCATGTGGTCAAGGGTGCCGACCAGATCCAGGTCCTGCTGGCCGACGGCCGCGGCCTGGCCGCGGAGGTGGTGGGCTCCGACCCCGATACCGATCTCGCCGTGCTGCGCATCGAGGCCGACGATCT
Organism: Thiohalobacter sp.; assembly: GCF_027000115.1. Taxonomy (NCBI): domain Bacteria; kingdom Pseudomonadati; phylum Pseudomonadota; class Gammaproteobacteria; order Thiohalobacterales; family Thiohalobacteraceae; genus Thiohalobacter; species Thiohalobacter sp. The sequence continues at coordinate 5,513 of NZ_JALTON010000029.1, forward strand.
GCCCAGCATCGTCATCGGCGATTCCGAGGCGCTGCGGGTGGGCGACGTGGTGCTGGCCATCGGCAACCCCTTTGGCGTAGGCCAGACGGTCACCCAGGGCATCGTCAGCGCCACCGGCCGCAACCAGCTCGGGCTGAACACCTTCGAGAACTTCATCCAGACCGATGCCGCCATCAACCCGGGCAACTCCGGCGGCGCCCTGGTCAATGCCTTCGGCGAACTGGTCGGGATCAACACCGCCATCTTCAGCCGCTCCGGCGGTTCCCAGGGCATCGGCTTCGCCATCCCCGTGAGCCTGGCGCGCGGGGTGATGGAACAGATCATCGAGCACGGCCGCGTGGTGCGCGGCTGGCTGGGCATCGAGGCCCAGGACCTCACCCCCGCGCTGGCCGAGTCCTTCGGCCTGGACCGGCCGCGCGGCATGCTCATCGCCGGCGTGCTGCGCGGCGGGCCGGCCGACCGCGCCGGCCTGGAACCCGGCGACCTGGTACTGGAGATCGACGGCAAGCCCGTCGCCAATGCCCGCGACGCCATGAACCGCATCGCCCAGACTCCGCCCGGCAGCCGGGTCGGGCTCTCGATCCTGCGCGGCGGCCAGCCCCTGCAACTCGAGGCCCGCATCGGCCAGCGGCCGCAGATGCGGCCCTGATGCAGCTCGAAGATCAAGAGCGCCACTGAATCCACTGAAGGCACGGAAAAGAGGCAAGGGACCAGCCGGTCGCGTGATCCGACAGGTACCTGGATGCGCCAACCTGGTCGATTTCGCCCGACACACGCCAGGCAACAATCGACTTTCAGTGGTTTCGGCGGGTTCCGTGGCTATCGATTGGCCTTGCCCTGAAGAGCGCCACGGAATCCACCGAAGGCACGGAAAAGAAGCAAAGGACCAGCCGGTCGCGTGATATGACAGGTACCTGGATGCGCCAACCTGGTTGATTTTGCGCGACACACGCCAGGCGACAATCGGTCTTCAGTGGTTTCGGTGGGTTCCGTGGCTATCGATTTTTTCAGGCCAGGCAGGACTGCAAGGCCTCGAGGAAGGCCCGGTTTTCCTCGGGCGTACCGACCGTCACCCGCAGGCAATCGGCGAGCGCACCACCGGCGCCGTTCAGGTTCTTGATCAGCACGCCCCGTTCGAGCAGGCCTCGGTGGATGGCATCGGCGCGCCCGGCCGGCAGCCGGAACAGGATGAAGTTGGCCTCGGAGGGGAAGGGCTCGATGCCGGGCAGCGCGGCCAGGGCCTCGAACAGCAGGCCACGATCGCGGCGGATGGCCGCGGTCTGTTCGTCGAGCACCGCGCGGTGCTCGAGCGCGAACTCGGCGCTGACCTGGGTGAGCACGTTGATGTTGTAGGGCAGCCGCGTCTTGTCGATCTCGGCCAGCCATTCGGGCGCGCCGATCAACATGCCCAGCCGCAATCCGGCGAGTCCCGTCTTGGACAGGGTGCGCAGGAGGAGTAGGTTGTCGTATTCCGCCAGCGCATCGACAAAGCTGTCGCGGGCAAAGGCGGCATAGGCCTCGTCCACCACCACGATGCCCGGCGCGGCCTCGATGACGGCGCGCATGGCCTCGGTATCGAACAGGTTGCCGGTGGGGTTGTTGGGATAGGCCAGGAACACCAGCGCCGGCTGTTCGCGCTCGATGGCCTCGTGCATGGCCGGCAGGTCCAGTGCAAAGCCCTCGCCCAGCGGCACGCCGACATAGCGCAGACCGATGATCTCGGCCAGCATCCGGTACATGACGAAGGTCGGTTCCGGGGCCAGCACCGTTCGCCCCGGTTCGGCCACGGCCAGGATCAGCATCTGGATCAGCTCGTCGGAGCCGTTGCCCAGCAGGATATCCATGCCGGGCGGCATGTCCATGGCCTCGCCCAGCCGCCGGCGCAGGGCGCGGGCGGCAGGATCGGGATAGCGGTTGAGGCTGACCTGGCGCAGCCGCTCCAGCCAGGCATCGACCAGGGTCTCCGGCCAGCGGTAGGGATTCTCCATGGCATCCAGCTTGATGGCACTGCCGGGATCGGGGACATGATAGGCGGACAGCCGCCGCACCTCCGGCCGGATCCAGCGCGCCACCCGCTCCGCGCGACCGTCAGTCATCGTCGCCCTCGCCCAGCCGGTACTCGGCGGAACGCGCGTGCGCGGTCAGTCCCTCGCCCCGCGCCAGCACCGAGGCGGTGCGGCCCAGATCGGCCGCGCCCCCGGGCGAGCAGAAGATCAGGCTGGAGCGTTTCTGGAAGTCGTACACGCCCAGCGGCGAGGAGAAGCGCGCGGTGCGCGAGGTCGGCAGCACATGATTGGGGCCGGCGCAGTAGTCGCCCAGCGCCTCGGCGGTATAACGGCCCATGAAGATGGCGCCGGCGTGACGGATGCGCGGCAGCAGGGCCTCGGGGTCGGCGACCGAGAGTTCGAGGTGCTCGGGAGCGATGAAGTTGGCGACCTCGGCGGCCTCGTCGAGGTCACGCACCTGGATCAGCGCGCCGCGCCGGGTCAGCGAGGCGCGGATGATGTCGGCGCGTTCCATCTCCGGCAGCAGGCGCTCGATGCTGGCGCGCACGGCATCGAGGAACCCGGCATCGGGACTGATCAGCAGCGGCTGGGCATCCTCGTCGTGCTCGGCCTGCGAGAACAGGTCCATGGCGATCCAGTCCGGGTCGGTGCCGCCGTCGCAGATGACCAGGATTTCGGAAGGACCGGCGATCATGTCGATGCCGACGGTCCCGAACACCATGCCCTTGGCAGTGGCGACGTAGATGTTGCCGGGACCGACGATCTTGTCCACCTGCGGCACCGTCTCGGTGCCATAGGCCAGCGCCGCCACGGCCTGGGCGCCGCCGATGGCGAAGATGCGGTCGACGCCGGCGATGGCGGCAGCCGCCAGCACCAGGTCGTTCACCTCGCCATCCGGGGTCGGCACCACCATGATGACCTCGGGCACGCCGGCGACCTTGGCCGGCACCGCATTCATCAGCACCGAGGACGGATAGGCGGCCTTGCCACCGGGCACGTACAGGCCCACCCGGTCCAGCGGCGTGACCTGCTGGCCGAGCACGGTGCCGTCGGCCTCGGTGTAGGTCCAGGATTCGAGCTTCTGGTGTTCGGCATAGGCGCGGATGCGCTCTGCGGCCCGGGCCAGGGCCTCACGCTGCGACTCGGGTATGGCGGCCAGCGCCTGCTCGATCCTTGCCGTGCCGATTTCCAGCGCCGCCATGTCCTCGGCCTCGAGGCGGTCGAAACGGCGGGTGTACTCGACCACGGCCGCATCGCCGCGGGCACGCACGTCGGCAAGGATGTCGCGCACCCGCTGCTGCACCTCGGCATCGGACACGCCCTCCCAGGCCAGCAGGTTCTCCAGTTCCGGCCAGAAGCCGGCATCGGCGGTGTTGAGCTGTCGCAGTTCGATCATGGAGATGCTCCCGGCCTCAGGCGGCCTGGCTAACCGCCTCGCGCAGACGGTCCACCAGCGCGGTGATGGCGGCGTGTTTCATCTTCATCGCGGCCTTGTTCACGATCAGCCGGGAACTGATGTCGGCAATGTGCTCGAGCGGCACCAGGCCGTTGGCCTTGAGGGTGTTGCCGGTATCGACCAGGTCCACGATCAGGTCGGCGAGCCCGACCAGCGGCGCCAGCTCCATGGAGCCGTAGAGCTTGATGATCTCCACCTGCCGTCCCTGCGCCGCGTAGTGGCGGCGCGCGCTCTCCACGTACTTGGTGGCGATGCGCAGCCGTCCCGGCCCCTCGCCCGCACCCGGGCGGCCAGCCACCATCAGCCGGCAGCGCGCGATGCCGAGATCCAGCGGCTCGTACAGGCCGTTGCCGCCGTGTTCGAGCAGTACGTCCTTGCCGGCGATACCCAGATCGGCGGCGCCCAGCTCGACATAGGTGGGCACATCGGTGGTACGGATGATGACCAGCTTCACCTCGGGCACGCTGGTGTCGAGGATCAGCTTGCGGCTGGTGGCCGGATCGTCCAGCGGCTCTATGCCGGCATGGGCGAGCAGCGGCAACGCGTCCTTGAAGATGCGGCCCTTGGAAACGGCGATGGTCAGCGGCTGGCTCATGAATCCTCCCCGGCCCTCAGGACGGCACCCGGCGGATGCGGGCACCCAACTGGGCAAGCTTTTCCTCGATGCATTCATAACCGCGGTCGATGTGGTAGATGCGGTCGACACAGGTGTCGCCATCCGCCACCAGACCGGCCAGCACCAGGCTGGCCGAGGCCCGCAGGTCAGTGGCCATGACCGGTGCGCCGGTCAGACGCGCCACGCCGCGGGTGATGGCGGTGTTGCCCTCCACGCGCACGTCCGCGCCCATGCGCTGCATCTCCTGGATGTGCATGAAGCGGTTCTCGAACACCGTCTCGGTAATGGTACCGGCGCCCTCGGCCACCGCATTCAGCGCCGTGAACTGCGCCTGCATGTCGGTGGGAAAGGCCGGATAGGGCGCGGTGCGCAGGTTCACCGCCCGCGGCCGGCGGCCTTCCATGTCGAGGCTGATCCAGTCCTCGCCGGTCTCGATTGTCGCACCTGCCTCGCGCAGCGCCTGCAAGGTCGCATCCATGATGTCGGGGCGCGTGTCCTTGACCTTGACCCGGCCGCCGGTGATGGCGGCTGCCACCAGATAGGTGCCGGTCTCGATACGATCGGGCAATACCCGGTAACGGGTACCGGACAGGGACTCGACCCCCTGGATGTGCAGGGTGTCGGTGCCGGCCCCCTCGATGCGCGCCCCCATGGCATTGAGGCAGTTGGCCAGATCGGTGACCTCGGGCTCGCGAGCGGCATTCTCGATCACCGTCTCGCCCTCGGCCAGTGCCGCGGCCATCATCAGGTTCTCGGTGCCGGTCACCGTGACCAGCTCCATCACCAGCCGGCTGCCCCTCAGACGATCGGCGCGGGCACGGATATAACCGCCCTCGACGCGGATGTCCGCGCCCATGGCCTCCAGTCCCTTGATGTGCAGGTTGACCGGCCGCGAACCGATGGCGCAGCCCCCCGGCAGCGACACGTCGGCGCGGCCGTAGCGCGCCAGCAGCGGACCCAGCACCAGGATCGAGGCGCGCATGGTCTTGACCAGCTCGTAGGGCGCCCGGAACTCACGGATGGAACGCGGATCGGCCTCGATGTTCATGCGCTCGTCGACCACCAGACCCACGCCCATGCGGCCCAGCAGTTCCATGGTGGTGGTGACATCGTGAAGGTGGGGGACGTTGGCGACCACCATGGGGCCGTCGGCGAGCAGGGTCGCCGCCAGGATCGGGAGCACCGCATTCTTGGCACCGGAAATGCGGATCTCGCCCTCGAGGCGGGCGCCGCCGGTAATGATCAGCTTGTCCATGGGCGCCCTACTGGATGCGCCGGGCCCAGTCTTCGGGCGTGTAGGTGCGCAGCGCCAGGGCATGGATCTCGCCCTGGAAGCGGTCGCCCAGTGCCGCATAGACCTGCTGGTGTTGCTTCACCGGAGACAGCCCGCGAAAGGATTCGCTGACCACGGTCGCCTCGAAATGGTCCCCTTCCCCGGTCACCGTCACCTCGGCATCCGGCAGGGCCTCCTGGATCAGCTTCTTGACGTCTTCGGCCTGCATGGCTTCCTCGCGAATCGGGATCCCGGCACCGGCAGTCGGCACCCAAAGGGAGGAATGATAGCGAAATCGGACGCGCCGGGTAAGCGCCACGGACTCAGCCGCGCCCCAGGGGCAGGACCCGGTCCAGACTGGCCGCCCGCGCGATCTCCAGCATCTGCGGTGGCAGGTTGAGAAAACGCACCGCCCGCCCTGCCCGCCGAGCCCGGCGCATCCACTCGATCAGCAGCGCCAGGCCGGCACTGTCGGCCCGCTCGACCCCGCTCAGATCGAACACCAGGGTCCCCTCGCCGGCGTCGAACAGCGGTTCGGTCCCGGCCAGTGCCGAGGTGACCGTGGCGAAGCCCAGCTCGCCCCCGACCCGGACCCGTCCATCCGGTGCCGCTTCGATGACCAGCCCATTCACAGGGTCCCGTCCCGGTTGCGCTCGGCGAGCCGGGCGATCAGACCGTCCAGCCCCCGTTGCCTGATCTCGGCGGCAAAGGTGCTGCGGTAGTTGGTGACCAGGCTGACGCCATTGATGGCCACGTCGTAGACCTTCCACTCACTGCCGTCCCAGTACATGCGGTAGTCGATGGGAATGGGCGGCCCGCCGGGCTGGACGACCTCGGTCCGCACGGTCGCGTCGGACGCGCCCTCCGGCAGCTTCAGCGGCAGGTAATGGATCTCCTGGTCGGTGTAGTCCAGCAGGGCCGTGCTGTAGGTGCGCACCAGCAGGGTCCGGAACTCGGAGGTGAAGCGTTCCCTTTCCTCGGGCGTGGCCCTGCGCCAGTACTTGCCCAGTACCCACTGCGCCATGCGCCGGAAGTCGAAATGCGGCAACACGATGTCCTCGACCAGGCCATACAACCGCGCCGGCTCGGCCTCGATCAGGCTGCGTTCGGCCCGCAACCGGTCGAGCATCTGTTCCGAGGTGCTGCGCACCACCTCCAGCGGCGACACCGGCGCGGCGAGGGCGGGGTTCCAGCCGAGCAGCGCCAGCAGCAGAAGAAAACCACGCCGGTTCATGGCGCGCCTCCCCCGGCCGCCTTGCCGTAGAGGAACTGGCCGATGATCTGCTCCAGCACCAGCGCCGACTGGGTGAGCCTGATCTCGTCCCCTTCCTTGAGGACCTCGGCCGCGCCGCCGGGTTCCAGCCCGACGTACTGCTCGCCGAGCAGACCGGCGGTGTAGATCTGGGCGGAGGTATCCACGGGAAAGCGGTCATAGCGCCGGGCGATGGCCAGCGTGACCACCGCCTCGAAGGTCTCGTTGTCGAAGTCGATGGCCGCCACCCGCCCCACGCGCACCCCGGCCACCGACACCGGCGAGCGGACCTTGAGGCCGCCCACATTGTCGAAGCGGGCGGTCACCCGGTAGGTATCGTTCTCGTCGGCATAGGTGCTCAGGTTGCTGACCTTCATGGCCAGCACGAACAGCGCCGCCAGCCCGGCCGCCACGAACAGCCCGACCCCGATTTCCATTATCCTGACTCGTTCCATTGCACCCTGTGCCCCTGCGCGGCCGTCATCGGCCCCTGCCTATTCGTTGAACATGAGCGCGGTCAGCACGAAGTCCAGCCCCAGCACCGCCAGCGCCGCATGCACCACTGTGCGCGTGGTCGCCCGGCTCACCCCTTCCGACGTGGGCACGGCATCGTAGCCCTCGAACACCGCGATCCAGGTCACCACGAAACCGAACACCAGGCTCTTGATGACCCCGTTGTAGACATCCTCGTGCAGGTCCACCTTGGCCTGCATCTGCGACCAGAAGGCGCCATCGTCCACGCCCAGCAGCCCAACGCCCACGAAATAGCCGCCGGCCACGCCCACCGCGCTGAAGATGGCCGCCAGCAGCGGCAGGCTGATGAAGCCGGCCAGGAAGCGGGGCGCCACCACCCGCTTGACCGGGTCCACCGCCATCATCTCCATGCCCGAGAGCTGCTCGGTCGCCTTCATCAGGCCGATCTCGGCCGTCAGCGCCGAACCCGCGCGACCCGCGAACAGCAAGGCCGCCACCACCGGCCCCAGCTCGCGCACCAGCGACAGCGCAACCATCACGCCGAGAGACTCCTCGGCGCCGAAATCGACCAGCGTATTGTACCCCTGCAGGCCGAGCACCATGCCCACGAACAGCCCGGACACCAGGATGATCAGCAGCGACAGCACGCCGACCGAGTACAGCTCCTTGATCAGCAGCCGAAACCGCCACAGGGTCTCGGGGATGCCGCCGAGCACCGCCAGCAGGAACAGGCTGCCCCGGCCCAGCCGTTCGAAGAAGCCGAGCCCGGCCCGGCCCAGTTGCCGCAGTCCCTCCAGCATCGTTCAGGCCCCCGCCAGCAGGTCGTCGAGGTAGTCCGGCGCCGGGTAGTGGAAGGGTACCGGGCCGTCCGGCAGGCCATGCATGAACTGCATCACCCAGGGCGAGCTGGAACTGTTGAGCTGCTCCGGGGTGCCGTGATCGACCACCCGCCCCTCGGACAGCACATAGATGTGATCGGCAATGGCCGCGGTCTCCTGGACATCGTGGGAGACGATGATGGTGGTCAGGCCCAGGGCATCGTTGAGCAGGCGGATGAGCTGCACCAGCGCCCCCATGGAGATCGGGTCCTGGCCGGTGAAGGGCTCGTCGTACATGATCATCATCGGATCCAGGGCAATGGCCCGGGCCAACGCCACGCGACGCGCCATGCCGCCCGACAGCTCGCTGGGCATCAGGTCGCGCGCCCCCCGCAGGCCCACGCACTGGAGCTTCATCAGCACCAGGTCGCGGATCATGGCCTCGGGCAGATCGGTGTGCTCGCGCAACGGAAAGGCGACGTTGTCGAAGACGTTGAGATCGGTGAGCAGGGCCCCGCTCTGGAACAGCATGCCCATGCGCTTGCGCAGCCGGTAGAGCGCCCGCCGTCCGAGGTCCGGCACTGATTGACCGTCTACCTCGATCGTGCCCGCATGCGGCCGGAGCTGACCGCCGATCAGCCGCAGCAGCGTGGTCTTGCCCGTGCCGCTGGGCCCCATGATGGCGGTCACGCGCCCGCGCGGAATGTCGAGGTCAACTCCGTCAAAGATCCAGCGACTGCCCCGCGCGAACCGCAGCCCGCGCACGCGGACGAGCACATCATTCTGTTTTTCTTGGTTTTCTTCGTGGGCATCCATGTTTCTGCCTGTGTTTCGCCTGCCGCGCACCCCTGCCGGCCGCCCCTTATGGCGAAATCCCGGCTCCAGTCTTGGCCAAGCGCCCCGGGCCGTCAACCGTTGGTGTCGCCCGGACCGCAATCATGTCGTGAAAACACGACAGACACCCCGGCACCGCCTCATGATCGCCCTTGGCAGTCGCCCGCAAACGGGTATCATGCGTGCCCAGAGGTCGGCCCAGGACAATTGCCATGACTGACGTGGTCCCCTTCAAGCGCCCGCGTGCCAGCGACCGCCACAAGGGCAACACCCTGTGCCGGCGCGGTTTTCACAAGTGGGAGGTGGTCCCGGGCACGCCCTTCGACAGCCAGCGGGGCCGGCTGGTGACCCGCTACCGCTGCAAGCGCTGTGGGGCCACCCGGGTCGAGGGTCGCTGACCGCCTTTCCCGAGCCCGACCGGACAATCGAATCCATGACACTGTTCCTGCTCGCCGTGATCGGCGGCTTCATCCTGCTGGTCTGGGGTGCAGACCGTTTCGTGGTCGGTGCCGCGGCCACCGCCCGCAACCTGGGCGTGAGCCCGCTGATCATCGGCCTGACCGTGGTCGGCTTCGGGACCTCCGCGCCCGAGATGCTGGTCTCCGGGGTGGCCGCCTGGCAGGGCAATCCCGGGCTGGCGGTGGGCAATGCCATCGGCTCCAACGTCACCAACATCGCCCTGATCCTCGGCTTCACCGCCCTGATCTGCCCGCTCAAGGTCGCCTCCCAGACCCTGCGCCGCGAGATGCCGGTGCTGCTGGGCGTCATGCTGGCCAGCCTGCTGCTGCTCTCCGACCAGCGCCTCGACTTCAGCGACGGCCTCATCCTGCTCGGCGGGCTGGTGCTGATGGTGATCTGGATGACCCACCTGGGGTTGCGCGACCGCAATCGCACGCCGGACCCGCTGCTGGCCGAGTTCACCGACGAAATCCCCGCCGACATGCGCCTGCCGGTGGCCCTGACCTGGCTGGCGCTGGGCCTGGGCGTGCTGCTGGCGAGTTCGCGCATGCTGGTCTGGGGCGCGGTGGGCATCGCCGAGGCCATCGGCGTCTCCGATCTGGTGATCGGGCTGACCATCGTCGCCCTGGGCACCAGCCTGCCGGAGCTGGCCGCCTCGGTGATGAGCGCGCTCAAGGGCGAACACGACATCGCCGTGGGCAACGTCATTGGCTCCAACCTGTTCAACCTGCTCGGCGTGCTGGGCCTGCCGGGCGTGCTCGCGCCCCTGGACATATCTCCGGGCGTGCTCGAACGCGACTACCCGGTCATGATCGGCCTCACTGTGCTGTTCCTGCTCATGGCCTACCGCTTCCGCGACCGGCCGCGGCGCATCAACCGCTTCGAGGGCGGGCTGCTGCTGGCCTGCTATGCGGCCTATCAGGGGCTGTTATACTGGCAGTCCCAGCCTCAATTCTGATCATCATGCTTCAGGAGTCTCATCATTGTCTGAACGCGTTCTGTCTGATCGTGGCGGACTGGGTAGGATGGGCAAAGGCGCGCAGCGACGTACCCATCAGCATCCCGTGACCATCATGGTGGGCACGGCCCTTCGGGCCTTTGCCCATCCTACAAATTCACAGGATTTCCATGTTCAGACAATTGTGAGACGACTGATAACGGGAAACGGGTAGTCATGCAGGAAGAATTCACCGTGCAGAACGTCAAGTGCGGCGGCTGCGTCAAGGCCATCCAGGACGGTCTCGCCACCCTGCCCGGGGTTGACGAGGTCGAGGTCACCATTGACGGCGGCCGGGTGCGGGTCACCGGCGAGGCGCTCGATCGCACCGCTCTGGCCGCGAAGCTGGCGGAACTCGGCTACCCGGAAGCCTGAATGACCGCCGAGACCCTGCGCCGGCTGGGGCGCGCCGTGATCGACACCGAGGCCGCCGCCGTGGCGGCGCTGGCCGGGCGCATCGACGAGCGCTTCGTGCAGGCCTGCCGCCACATGCTCGACTGCCGCGGCCGCGTGGTGGTGCTGGGCATGGGCAAGTCCGGCCACATCGGCGGCAAGATCGCCGCCACCCTGGCCAGTACCGGCACGCCGGCCTTCTTCGTGCACCCTGGAGAGGCCAGCCATGGCGATCTGGGCATGATCACCGGCCAGGACGTGGTGCTGGCCCTGTCCAATTCGGGCGAGACCCCCGAGATCCTCACCATTCTGCCCCTGATCAAGCGCCTCGGCGTGCCGCTGATCGCCCTGACCGGCAAGCCGGAATCGACCCTGGGCCGCGCCGCCGAAGTCACCCTGGACGTCAGCGTGGCCCGCGAGGCCTGTCCGCTGGGACTGGCCCCGACCGCCAGCACCACCGCGGCGCTGGCCATGGGTGACGCCCTGGCCATCGCCCTGCTGGAGGTGCGCGGCTTCACCGAGGAGGACTTCGCGCTGTCGCACCCGGGCGGCAGCCTCGGCCGGCGTCTGCTGCTGCGCATCGACGACCTGATGCACACCGGCGAGGGCATACCCCGGGTGCGGCTGGACACCCCGCTCAGCGAGGCCCTGCACGAGATGACGCGCAAGGGCCTGGGCATGACCGCGGTACTGGACGCGGACGAGCGGGTGACCGGCATCTTCACCGACGGTGATCTGCGCCGCGCCGTGGACCGCAACCTCGACCTGCACGATACCCGGGTCGAGGCCCTGATGACGCCCGATCCCAAGACGGTCCAGCCGGGATTGCTGGCGGCCGAGGCGCTGGCGCTGATGGAAAAGCACAAGATCAACGCCCTGCTGATCACGGACGCGGAGGGTCACCTGGTCGGCGCCCTGGGCATGCACGACCTGCTGCGGGCCGGCGTGGTCTGAACCCGCAACAGGGCAAGAGGAGAACCCGGAAATCATGCAAGACATCATGGAAAGGGCCGCCGCCATCGAGCTGGTCATCTTCGACGTCGATGGCGTGCTCACCGACGGCTCGCTGTTCTACGGCGACGACGGGCAGGAATACAAGGCCTTCAATTCGCGTGACGGCCACGGCATGAAGATGCTCAAGAAACATGGCGTGGAACTCGGCATCATCACCGGCCGCACCTCGCAGGTGGTCGAGCACCGGGTCAAGAACCTCGGCATCGAGCACGTGTACCAGGGCCAGCTGGACAAGCGCCCGGCATTCCGCGAACTGATTGCCAAACTGGGCATCGATGCCGCTGCCACGGCCTATGTCGGCGACGACGTGGTCGATCTGCCGATCATGCGCCAGGTCGGACTGGCCATCGCCGTGCAGGACGCCCATCCCTTCGTCAAGCAGCACGCGCACTGGATCACCCCCAGCTGCGGCGGGCGCGGCGCGGCCCGCGACGTCTGCGAACTGCTGCTGGAGGCGCGCGGCAAGCTGAACGCGGAGTTCGAGAGTTACCTTGAACCTTAGCAGCCTGTCGGACTCTGGCCGAATCTACTGCGCAGGCGGGAGAGCGGCCCGAATTTCCCCGATTTCTCGTTGCGTAGTACCCACTATGCGCCTCGCAATCGTGAAAATTCGCTCTCGCTCTCCCACCTTGCTCGCTACGATCTCCAAAGCCCGACAGGCTGCTAACCCGCATATTGCTCCAGGGCGGAAGCGGGCGGCGGATAACCTGTTGCGTCGTCATCTGTTGAGCCGGATGTCATGCTTATAGTCGAGAGCACAATTTGGGACCGCCCGCTTCCTGCTGCGGCCCTGGCGGATTTTCGCTCGGCCTCGGGGGCGCTTCACTCAAGCCGTAGCGACGGCTACGGCTTGAGCGCCAGCCCTCCCCGAGCCCGGCTGCAAATCCGCCATCACCCGCAGCCCCTGGTGCACCATGCGGGCTAGCCCCCTGCTCTGGCTGCTTGCCGCGCTCGGCGCCGCCGCGCTGAGCGGCTGGCTCTATCGCGAGGCGCTGGACTACCGGGCCTCCGCATCCCGCGAGGGCCATGTGCCCGATGCCTTCGTCGAGGGCATGGTCCTCTCCACCCTGGATGCCGGCGGTCGCCTGCGGCACCGCGTGTGGGCCGAACGCGGCCGCCACTTCGCCGACGACGACAGCACCGAACTGGAGGCCCCGCGCGCCGAACTCTATCGGCCCGACGAGCCGGCCTGGCAGGCGCGGGCGCGGCAGGGCTGGCTGTCCAGCGATGGAGAACGGATCAGGCTGGAGGGCGCGGTGGACATCCGGCGGCCGGCTGCAGCCCGCCTGCGCCCGGTCTCGCTGCGCACCGAATCGCTGACGCTCTATCCCGAATGCGACTACGCCGAGACCGACGTCGCCGTACACTACCGCACCACCGGCCTGGCAGTGGACAGCGTGGGCATGCGTGCCTTCCTGGGCCAGGGCCGGGTAGAATTGCGCTCCCGGGTGCGCGGCACCTACCGGCCCACGGACAGCCCCCGAACATGAACCCGATCCTGCGCATGAAGCCGATCCTGCCCCTGCTCGCCCTGCTGCTGGGCTGGAGCCCGCCGGCGTCGGCGCTGTCGACCGACCGCCAGCAGCCGGCCTACATCGAGGCCGACCGGGCGGAGCTCGACGACCGTACCGGTGTCAGCATTTATATCGGCAACGTGCGCATCACCCAGGGCAGCATGCGCCTGACCGCCGACCGCCTCACGGTGCACAGCGAGGACGGCGAGATCGTCAAGGCCCATGCCGTCGGCAGCCCCGCGACCTTCCGCCAGCGCCCGGACGGCAAGGACACCGACGTCGAGGCCGAGGCGCTGGAAATGGACTACCTCGCCCGCGAGGGTCGCATCGTGCTCATGAAGAAGGCCGAGGTCCGCCAGGACGGCGACCGCTTCCGCAGCGAGCGCATCGTCTACGACCTCGAACGCGACCAGGTCAACGCCGGCGGCGGCGGGAATGACCGGGTACGCATTATCCTCCAGCCACGTCAGCAGCCCTGATGCCGATGGCGGGTCTGGTCGCCGATTCCCTGGTCAAGCAGTACCGTGACCGCCGCGTGGTCGACGGGGTGTCGCTGGAGGTCGCGCCCGGCGAGGTGGTCGGCCTGCTGGGGCCGAACGGGGCCGGCAAGACCACCTGCTTCTACATGATCGTCGGCCTGATCGGCTGCGACGGCGGTCGTATCCTGCTCGATGACCGCGACCTCACCGCCGCCCCCATGCATCGGCGCGCCCGCCAGGGACTGGGGTACCTCCCCCAGGAGGCCTCGGTATTTCGCCGCCTGACGGTGCGCGAGAACATCCTCGCCATCCTCGAGACCCGTCCCGGCCTGGACGCCGCCGCGCGCCGGCGGCGGCTGGAGGAACTGCTGGCCGAACTGCACATCGGCCACCTCGCCGACCAGCCCGGCATCAGCCTGTCCGGCGGCGAGCGCCGGCGGGTGGAGATCGCCCGCGCCCTGGCCAGCGAACCGCGCTTCATGCTGCTGGACGAGCCCTTCGCCGGCGTCGATCCCATCTCGGTCGGCGACATACGCGCCATCGTCGCCCACCTGTGCGACCGCGGCATCGGCGTGCTCATCACTGACCACAATGTGCGCGAGACGCTGGGCCTGTGCGGCCGCGCCTACATCCTCGGCGAGGGCCGCCTGATCAAGGCCGGCAGCCCGGAGGAAATCCTCGCCGACCAGCGGGTCCGGGAGATCTATCTGGGTCAGGACTTCCGGATGTAGCGGGCAACTGATCCGGATCAAAAGAATGACTGGCACAATAAATGCTATAGGGGTAAATTGGCAGTCATGAACAGGGCTTCCAGCGACCACCGATGAAGCAGTCGATCCAGCTCAAGCTCGGCCAGCACCTCACCATGACGCCGCAGCTGCAGCAGGCCATCCGGCTGTTGCAGCTGTCCACCGTGGAACTGCAGCTGGAGATCCAGCAGGCGCTGGAATCCAACCTCATGCTCGAGGTCGCCGAGAGCGAGACCACGGAAACCGAGGCGGAAACCACCGCTGAAGACACCCAGGAGGCACCTGCCGAGAAGGCCGAGACCGAGCAGGAACTCAACACCGCCGACGACCAGATCCCCGACGACCTGCCGGTGGACACCGGCTGGGACGACATCTACGACTCCGGCAGCACCAGCTACAGTGCGCCGGCCGGGGACGACGACCGCGATTTCTTCGAGACCCACAACGCCGGGGGGGAAACCCTGCAGGAACACCTGCGCTGGCAGATGGAGCTCACCCCCTTCAGCGACACCGACCAGGCCGTTGCGGATGCCATCATCGACGCCATCAATGACGACGGCTACCTGACCCTGCCGCTGGAGGAGATCCACCAGGGACTACTGGAAAGCTTTCCCGAACTGGAGCTGGACGAGGTGGAGGCCGTGCTGCACCGGGTGCAGCAGTTCGACCCCATCGGCGTTGGCGCCCGTGATCCCGGCGAGTGCCTGGCCCTGCAACTGCGCCAGATGCCGGAGGACACGCCCTGGCGCGATGCCGCACTGACCCTGGTGGAACAGCATCTGGACCTGCTCGGCGGCCGTGACTTCAACCAGCTCATGCGGCGCATGAAGCTGTCGCAGGAGGAGCTGCAGCAGGTCATCGCCCTGATCCAGGGACTCAATCCCCGCCCCGGCTCGCAGATCTCGCCCAGCAATGCGCAGTACGTGATTCCCGACGTGTTCGTCACCAAGCGCAACGGCGTGTGGCGGGTGGATCTCAACCCGGAGGCGGCGCCGCGGCTGCGCATCAACGCGCAGTATGCCGGGATGGTCAAGCGCGCCGACAACAGTGCCGACAACAACTACCTGCGCAACCACCTGCAGGAGGCCCGCTGGTTTCTCAAGAGTCTGCAGAGCCGCAACGAGACCCTGCTCAAGGTGGCGCGCTGCATCGTCGAGCGCCAGCGCGCCTTCTTCGACTATGGAGAGGAGGCCATGAAGCCGCTGGTATTGCGCGATGTCGCCGAGGCGGTGGAAATGCACGAATCCACCATCTCCCGCGTCACCACCCAGAAATACATGCACACTCCCCGGGGCATCTTCGAGTTCAAGTACTTCTTCTCGAGCCACGTGGGCACGGCCGACGGGGGAGAATGCTCCGCCACGGCCATCCGCGCGATGATCAAGAAACTGGTCGCCGCGGAAAACCCGGCCAAGCCGCTCAGCGACAGCAAGATCGCCGATTTGCTGGCGAAGGAAGGCATCAAGGTGGCACGCCGCACCATTGCCAAGTATCGCGAAGCCCTGGCCATTCCACCCTCCAACGAACGCAAACGCCTTGCATGACGATCCAAGAAGGAGTGGCACCATGCAGATCATACTCACCGGGCACCATGTCGACATCACCCAGCCGCTGCGTGACTACGTCAACGAAAAGATGAAGCGCCTGGAACGCCATTTCGACCATGTCACCGACGTTCACGTGGTCCTCAGCGTCGAGAAGCTTCGCCACAAGGCCGAGGCCACCATGCACCTCGCCGGCAACGACCTGTTCGCCGACCACACCGAGGAAGACATGTACGCCGCCATCGACAGCCTGGTCGACAAGCTCGACCGTCAGCTCAAGAAACACAAGGAAAAGCTCAAGGACCATCATCGCGGCGAGGCGCCGCTCAAGCACCAGGAAACCTGAGCGGGACGCACACGAAGGGAACAGGTCCGTGACCGACATTGTCGATATCATCACGCCCGACCGCGTCGCCTGCGGTGTCGAGGCAGGCAGCAAGAAACGCGCGCTGGAACTGCTCAGTGAACGACTGGCCAGCGCCGCCCCGGACCTCACGACCGAGGAAATCTTCGAAGCCCTGCTGGCACGGGAACGACTGGGCAGCACCGGCATGGGGGAAGGCGTCGCCCTCCCCCATGGCCGTCTCGATGGCATCAGCAAGCCCATTGCCGCCTGCATCACACTGCGCGAGCCGGTCGACTTCGATGCCCTGGACAAGCGCCCCGTCGACCTGCTGTTCGCGCTTTTGGTTCCCGAAGCGGCCACGGAGGAACATCTTCGGCTGCTCGCCCAGCTCGCCCAGATGTTCGGCAAACCGGAATTCCGTGCCGAACTGCGCGCCTGCCACGACAGCGCCGATCTGATGGAAGCCATCCGACGCGGACAGCCTCAGCGCGTCAGCGCATGACCAGCGCACCCTTCAGTCCGGCCGAACTGCATGGCACGCTGGGCGAAAGGCTGGCACTGAGCTGGATTGCAGGTCGGGGTGGAGGGGATCGCCCGATCCGTTTCCAGCCCGGTAGCGACCCGGCCGCCAGTTCGCTCATCGGTCATCTGAACTTCATCCACACCCATCGCATCCAGACCATCGGCGCCACCGAACTGCAGTATCTGGAAAACCTGGATCCCGTGTTCCGCGAGGAAGCCATCGGGATGCTGTTTTCCACCAACACCGACGCCATCATCGTCGCCGACGGCGTGACGCCGCCGGATGACATCATCGCCCGCGCCGATGCCAGCGACATCCCGTTGTTCACCACGCCCTGGCCCACGCACGAGGTCATCAACCACCTGCAGTACTTCTATGCCCATCATTACTCGGAGCGGGTTACGCTGCATGGCGTCTATCTCGAGGTCATGGGCATCGGCGTCCTCATCACCGGCGACCCGGCAATCGGCAAGAGCGAACTGGCACTGGAACTCATCAACCGCGGCCACCGGCTGATTGCCGACGACTCACCGGAATTTGCACGCGTGGCGCCCGACCTGATCGCGGGCAGCTGCCCGGCGGTGCTCAAGGACTTCCTGGAGGTACGCGGGCTCGGCATTCTCAACATCCGCGCCATGTTCGGTGACAATGCCATCAAGGATACCAAGTACCTGCGACTGATCATTCGCCTGGCCCAGTTCAGTGACGAGGAACTCGCAGCGATCGACCGCCTCGCAGGCGAACGCCGCAGCCGTGACATCCTTGGGGTAGCAGTCCCCGAGGTCACGGTACCGGTCGCACCCGGCCGCAACCTCGCGGTGCTGGTGGAGGCCGCGGCGCGCAACCATATTCTGCTGATGAGCGGCTACGACGCCGGCGCCGATTTCATCACCCGCCAGCGCCAGCACATCGAGAACGGCGGCGCATGAAACTGGTCATCGTCAGCGGCCTGTCGGGCTCCGGCAAGAGCATAGCACTCAACACCCTCGAGGATCTGGGCTACTACTGCGTGGACAACCTGCCCGTCGGCCTGCTGGCGCCATTTGCCGCCCAGCTCCACGCTTCGCTGCATCCCAGCCAGGAACTGGCCGCCGTGGGCATCGATGCCCGCAACCACCCCGAGGACCTGCAGCGCTTCCGCGACATCCTGCGTGAGCTGGGTGACAATATCGATGTCGAGGTCATCTTCCTGCAGGCCGATGACGAAACCCTGCTCAAGCGTTTCAGCGAAACCCGTCGCCGCCATCCCCTCACCGGGGAAGGTGTCTCTCTGGCCGACGCCATCCGCCGCGAGCGCGATCTGCTGGAACCCATCTCCGCCAGCGCCGCCCTGCACATCGACACCACCCACACCAACGTCCACCAGCTGCGTGATCTCGTTCAGGAACGCGTGGCCGGCGAGGCCAGCGGGCGCCTCTCCCTGCTGTTCAAGTCCTTCGGCTTCAAGCATGGCGTGCCGGAGGACGCCGACTTCGTGTTCGACGTCCGCTGCCTGCCGAATCCCCACTGGGAAGCCCACCTGCGCCCACTCACCGGCCGCGATGCGGCCGTGGCGGAATATCTCGAAACCCAGCCGGGCGTGGAACGGATGTTCGAGCAGATCCGGGATTTCCTGGTCGAGTGGATCCCGCAGTTCGAACGCGAGAAACGCCGCTACCTGACCGTCGCCATGGGCTGCACGGGCGGACAGCACCGTTCCGTCTATCTTGCCGAAAGGCTGGGCAAGTACTTCGCGAGCCGCTATCCTTCCGTGCTGGTCAGACACCGCGAACTCTCATGAGCGTAGGCCTCCTCATCATTACCCACGGCGCCATCGGCGAGGATCTTCTGGCCACTGCCACGCAGATGCTGGGGGTGTGTCCGCTTGCCACCGATACCCTGGCCGTCGCCTTCGACTGCGACCCGGATGTCGTGCTGGAACAGGCCATGGAGAAGGCACGGCGCCTGGAAGCCGGGCTCGGGGTGCTGGTATTGACGGACATGTATGGCTCGACCCCCAGCAATATCGCCAACCGCCTGCCGGAGCAGTTGCCGGTCACCGTGGTGGCCGGGATCAACCTGCCGATGCTCGTTCGCGTTCTCAACTACCCGCGCCTCAGCCTGAACGAACTGGCCCAGAAGGCGCTGAGCGGCGGGCGGGACGGCGTTCTGCTGTGCAGCCCCCGACTGGACCGAGTCCATGACTGAGAAGGAAGTCACCATAAGCAATAAGCTGGGCCTGCATGCCCGGGCGGCGGCCAAGTTCGTCACCCTGGCCTCGCAGTTCGCCAGCGACATCACGGTTGCGCGCGATGGCCAGGAAGTGAACGGCAAGAGCATCATGGGGGTAATGATGCTGGCAGCCTCCCAGGGCACGCCCATCGTGATTCGTGCCGACGGCCCGGACGAGGCCGAGGCCATCGAGCAACTGGAAGCATTGATCGAGGACAAGTTCGGCGAGGGCGAGTAGACGCACAGGCCGAACGCCACCAGAGGGAAAGTCGCGCCACATGAGCGTGCAACTGACAGGCATCGGGGTATCCCGGGGCATCGCCATTGGCGAGGCCCATGTGCTGCAACGTGGCGAGATCGAGGTCACCGAATATGCCATCCCGCAGGAACTGCTGGATGACGAGGTAAGGCGCTTCCGCCAGGCCCTGGAGATCGCCCGCGGCCAGCTGCGCGACATCCGCAACCGCATCCCCGAGGGCACCCGCGCCGACATCGTCGAATTCATCGACACCCACCTGCTCATGCTCGAGGATTCCACCCTCACGGTGGCACCGGAACACCTGATCGTCGAACAGCAGGTCAATGCGGAATGGGCACTGAAACAGCAGCGTGACGCTCTGGTCCAGGTGTTCGAGGAAATGGACGATCCCTATCTGCGCACCCGCAAGGATGACATCGACCATGTAGTGTCGCGCATCCAGCGCATCCTCCAGTCCGGCGACGTGCACAACGGCATCACCGAGGATGTCAGCCTGGAAGGCAGCATTCTGTTTGCAGACGAACTGACTCCGGCCGATACCGTGCTGATGCAGCACCAGGGCATCGCGGCCTTCGTCACCGAGTATGGCGGCCCGCTGTCCCATACCGCCATCATCGCCCGCTCGCTGCACATACCCGCAGTGGTCGGCGCCCACGAGGTGCGGCGCTATGTACGCGACCGGGAACTGGTGATCGTCGACGGCGAGCGCGGCGTCGTGATCGCAGATCCCGACGAACGCACTCTGGCCGAGTACCGCGCCCGGCAGGCCGCGGAACAGGCCCGGGTCGCCGGCCTGGTCAGCCTCCGCGATCAGGCCGCGCGCACGCGCGATGGCCTCTCCATCCGTCTGCTGGGCAACATCGAGCTGACCGAAGATGTTGCGGAGGTGCTGAACAACGGCGCCGAGGGTGTTGGCCTGTACCGCACCGAATTCCTGTTCATGAACCGCGACGACCTGCCCGGCGAGGAAGAACAGCTCGAACAGTACACCCGCGTAATGGCGGCGCTCGGCGGCCGGCCACTGACCATCCGCACCCTCGACCTGGGCGCGGACAAGCCGCTGGAGGGTCACGAGCGGCCCTGCACCAATCCGGCCCTGGGCCTGCGTGCCATTCGCCTGTGCCTGCATGATCCGGCCCTGTTCCTGCCCCAGCTGCGCGCCATCCTGCGCGCCTCGGCACGCGGCCCGGTGCGAATGATGATTCCGATGCTGTCCGGCATCAGCGAACTGGAACAGGTGCTGGCACTGGTCCGCGAGGCGCGTGCCCAGCTCGATGCCGAGGGTCTCGAACACGACCCCAGGCTGCCGATCGGCGCCATGATCGAGGTACCCTCGGCGGCGCTCACCGCGCGGGCCTTCGCGCGGCGGCTGGATTTCCTGTCCATCGGCACCAACGACCTCATCCAGTACACCCTCGCCATCGACCGCGTCGACGACGAGGTGAACTATCTCTACGACCCCACCCACCCGGCCGTGCTGGAACTCATCCACCGGGTGATCGAGGCCGGCCGGGCCGAGAACACGCCGGTCGCCATGTGCGGCGAGATGGCCGGCGACCCAAACTACACCCGGCTGCTTCTCGGACTGGGGCTGACCGAGTTCAGCATGCAGCCGGCGGCACTGCTCGAAGTCAAGGGCATCGTCAACAACAGCGAGGCCAGCAGGCTGAGACCGCTGGCACTGGCCCTGCTCGAAGCCGACGAGGCGTCGGAGCGGCGACGGCTGCTGGCACACCTCGGCCCGGGGCAGACCCACTGAGTGTGACAATCCGCAGCGTTTCCGCGGTGACGGGCTTTCGCCGGCCCTGTTAAACTGCACGCCCAGAACACACGGACCAGCCACGGACCGCGCGGATCCTTCCATGCCCGAAACCCAGACCGAACAGCACGAAACCCAACAGCATCTCAGCCGGATCTCCGAGGCCCTGGCCTCGGGAGCCGCCGGCCGCGTGCGCAGGCTGATCCACAACCTGCATCCCGCCGAGATCGCCCACCTGCTGGAATCGCTGCCCAAGGGGCCCCGCTTCATACTCTGGGAACTGGTCGACCCCGAGGACCGGGGCGAGATCCTGCTGCACGTCAACGACGAGGTCCGCTCCGGCCTGATCGAGGAAATGGAGACCGGCGACCTGATCGCCGCCACCGAGGGACTCGATACCGACGATCTCGCCGACCTGCTGCAGGACCTGCCCAGCACCGTGATCGACGAGGTGCTGCGCTCGCTGGACCAGCAGAACCGTCACCGCCTCGAGTCGGTGCTCTCCTACCCGGAGGATACCGCCGGTGGCCTGATGAACGTCGATACGGTGACGGTCCGCGCCGATGTCACCCTGGACGTGGTGCTGCGCTACCTGCGCCTGCGCGGCAGCATCCCGGATCTCACCGACAGCCTGTTCGTGGTCGACCGCGAGGACCGCTATCTCGGCCTGCTGCCGCTGACCACCCTGCTCACCCGGGACCCCGACCTGACCGTGGCCGAGGTCATGGAACGCGGCGTGGAAGGCATACCCGCCGATACGCCCGCGGACCAGGTGGCCAAGCTGTTCGAGGACCGCGACCTGGTGTCCGCGCCGGTCGTGGACGAAAACGGCCGCCTGCTCGGTCGCATCACCATCGACGACGTGGTGGACGTCATCCGCGACGAGGCCGAGCACTCGCTGATGAGCATGGCCGGTCTGGACGAGGAAGACGACATCTTCGCCCCGGTGGTGCCCAGCGCCACCCGCCGCGCGGTCTGGCTGGGTATCAACCTGGTCACCGCCTTCATGGCCTCCTGGGTGATCGGCCTGTTCGAGGGCACCCTGCAACAGGTGGTCGCCCTGGCCGTGCTCATGCCCATCGTGGCCAGCATGGGCGGCATCGCCGGCAGCCAGACCCTGACCATCGTGATCCGCGGCCTGGCCCTGGGACAGATCGGCCAGAGCAATGCCCGCTGGCTGATGTTCAAGGAACTGGCCGTGGGTGCTCTCAACGGTGTTCTCTGGGCCCTGGTAGTAGCGGTGATCGCCACTGCCTGGTTCCAGGACATGGACATAGGGCTGGTCATCGCCGCTGCCCTGATCCTCAACCTGCTGGCCGCCGCGCTGGCCGGTTTCAGTATCCCCATGATCCTGCACCGGGTCGGCATCGACCCCGCACTGGCCGGCAGCGTGCTGCTCACCACCGTCACCGACGTCATCGGCTTCATGGCCTTCCTGGGCCTGGGCACGCTCATCCTGCTCTAGCCCGGAGGCTTGCCCAGGCGAGCAGTGCAGAAACCAGGCCCAACAGCAGGCTCATCACCAGCAGCGCCTCGGCCATGGTGATGCCGAAGGCCAGTTCCGGGGTATAGCCGCAGGGCTCCCAGGGCTCGAACACCTGCGGCCACCAGCGATCCAGCGCCAGCCAGTCGGGGAGGCCGGCATCCATCTCGCAACTGCCTTCGATGAAACCCCGTTCCACACCCAGCAGCCGCCAGGAACGCTCGACCAGAATGGCCATGACCAGAGTATTGAGCCCGTGCAACAGGCGACGCACGTGAGGACGGTCGTCCAGCAACAGGCCGAGCACTGCCAGCAGCATCCAGGCCGCGATCCACAACCGGACGTGGATGCAGAGGACGCAGGGGCCGTAGTCGAGCCGATACTGGTAATAAAGGGCGACGGCCTCCAAGGCAATGCCAAGCAGCAGCAGGAATCCCCACCAGGCCCGGCCTCGTGCCAGCCGTTCGATCAATGGCCGCATCTCTCCTCCGCAGCGTCTTCCGCTCCCGCCTCGGTGCAACAGGCGGGCTAACGCCGACTATACTGTCTTCCACCCGAGCATGCCGCAAAAACTTCCGAGGTTCCATAGGCTTGACCCTAAACCTCGATCACCGACGGCCGTTAACTCCCAGAACAGGCACCCTCTCAAGGAGCAACCACGACATGAACGGAAATCGCCCCCTCAAGAGCATTCTGGCGCTGAGCCTTCTCTCGTTCCCTGCCTCGACCTGGGCCGGGGAAAATGCACAACTCATGGATTTCACCGCCCACTGGGCAGGCTGGCTGGCCATCGGCCTGTTCGTGGCCGCCTATTCCCTGGTGGTGGCCGAGGAAGCCATCCACATGCGCAAGTCCAAGCCGGTCATGGTCGCGGCAGGTTTCATCTGGCTGATCGTGGCCCTGCTCTACGGCGCGGCGGGCGACACTCACACCGCCGAGATCCAGGTTCGCCACAACCTGCTGGAATTCGCCGAACTGTTCCTGTTTCTGCTGGCGGCCATGACCTACATCAACACCATGGACGAGCGCGGCATCTTCGATGTGCTGCGCGCCTGGCTGGTGTCGCGCGGCTTTTCCCTGCGCACCATCTTCTGGCTCACCGGCGTGCTGGCCTTCTTCATCTCGCCGGTGGCCGACAACCTGACCACTGC
Organism: Thiohalobacter sp.; assembly: GCF_027000115.1. Taxonomy (NCBI): domain Bacteria; kingdom Pseudomonadati; phylum Pseudomonadota; class Gammaproteobacteria; order Thiohalobacterales; family Thiohalobacteraceae; genus Thiohalobacter; species Thiohalobacter sp. Next base: position 29,123 of record NZ_JALTON010000029.1, read on the forward strand.
CCTGCTGATGGCCACCGTCGCCATGGCAGTGGGCGGCAGCAACACCGGCTTCGTGGTGGTCGCCTGCATCAATATCGTCGTCGCCGCCAATGCCGGTGGCGCCTTCAGCCCCTTCGGCGACATCACCACGCTGATGGTATGGCAGAAGGGTATCGTCCAGTTTCAGGAATTCTTCGCGCTGTTCGTGCCCTCGCTGGTCAACTGGCTGGTGCCTGCTGCGATTCTCAGCCTGACCGTACCCAAAACCCAGCCCGACCCGATCGAGGCCGAGGTCGAGGTCCAGGCGGGTGGCTGGGTAGTGGTTGGCCTGTTCATCGTCACCATCGCCATGGCCGTGTCCGCGCACAATTTCCTGCACCTGCCGCCGGTGCTGGGCATGATGACCGGCCTGGGCTTCCTCAAACTCTATGGCTACTACCTGAAGCGACAGGCCGGCGTGCATTTCGATCCGGAAGACAGCGAACTGCTGACCGAGGCCCTGGAAAGCGAGCACGAGGTGGGCGGGGGCCCGCGGGGAGGTGGCAGCCGTATCAAGGCCTTCAACGTGTTCCGTTCCATGGAACGCGCGGAGTGGGACACGCTGATGTTCTTCTATGGCATTATCCTGTGCGTCGGCGGCCTGGGCACCCTGGGTTATCTGTCCATTGTGTCCGAATTCATGTACACCGACCTGGGCGCAACCCGGGCCAACATTCTGGTCGGCCTGCTGTCGGCCATCATCGACAACATCCCGGTGATGTTCGCGGTGCTGGCCATGTACCCGGACATGAGTCACGGGCAGTGGCTGCTGGTCACGCTCACCGCGGGCGTGGGCGGATCCATGCTGTCCATCGGGTCCGCCGCGGGCGTGGCCGTCATGGGCCAGGCGCGCGGGATCTATACCTTCTTCGCCCATCTCAAGTGGGCATGGGCCATTGCACTGGGCTATGCCGCGAGCATCTGGGTACACTTCCTGATCAACGCCGAGATGTTCCAGCGCGCCGGCGGGTGAATCATTTCCCCGCGGCGGCGCGCTTCGGCTCCGGTCGCAGCAGGTGGCGGATCGGCGACTGCTCCAGCCGGACCTGGCGCCGGAAGCGGCCGGCATAGCCCTCGGCTTCCTGGCCCAGCCGGTGGCAGTTTGCACCCGCCAGGTCCAGCATCACCAACGGCAGACCAATGGCAATCAGGCGTTCCCGATGCTTGGCCACAAAGGGCTCGCAGAGATTGACAATGACCGCACGGGCACCCTGTTCACGCAACGCTTCGAGCTGGCCGAACAGGTCGTCATGCCCCACCAGGGTATGCAGCGAGAGGCCTGCCTGCCGCGCCAGGGCGCGCACCTCGCCCACCTCGCAGCGTCCGCACTCATGGCAGCCATCGGCATGGCGCTCGCTGCAGTCCGGGGCCTTCGCACAATAGGGCACGAGCACCGCATCCGCCTGCGCCGCCAGCTCGAGCGCGGTCCGACCCTCGCCACCGACGGCCTGCAGCCCGTCCAGTAACCCGGGTGGCAGACCGAGGCGTCGTGCCAGAAGTGCATGCGAAAGGGCTTCGGTACATACCGCTACCAGGTCCCCCGTGTCGGCACCGGCCACATGGGCATCCAGCGCCGCGCACTGCGCGCGGGCGCGTGCCGCGAGTTCCGCCACCGGAATACCCGCCAGCGCATCGCCGAACCGTTGCGGCAGGTCCGCGGGCTCGAAATGCACATCGCCACCCAGCGTCAGCTCCGAAACCACTTCGCCATCCGTTGAAAGCGCCAGCCGCGCATACAGCAGACCGGCCGAGGTGACCCGGATAGCCTCGCTCTGTGACGGCCCGCGGGTGACAGCTCGCTCTTCAACCTCTGCCGGCAAGCCGGTAGGGAGACGTTCGGGGCTGTCTTCGAAGGAACGCAGTCCGACGTAGATGCTCTTGCTGGGCTTGCGCGACTTGAGTTGCAGCCCTTCCAGCAGCGCGTCGGTGAGCTGTCGGCGCAGACGCATCAGCGAGGGCCTGCGACCAGTCTCCTGCGCAAGACCGGTGAGCCAGTCCCGTGCCGGGCGCGGCCTGCCATCGTGCCCCTCGGAGGCGTAGCGGAGCACATGCGCGATCCGCCCGCCATCTATGTCGACCAGCACGAAGCCCTGCAGCAGCACTGCGGCCCCGTAGCGCGCGCCGAACACGCCGGCGACCTTGCGCGCGCCGATCAGCACGTCATTCGGTGCCTCGAAGCGCGCATCCAGCCCTGTCTCGCACAGGGCCACGGCCATGGCCCGGCCAGCGGCCTCCAACATTTCAGGGAGATCGCGGCGGCTGCGGCCCAGCACCAGCGACCAGCAAAGCTGCCGGGAATCGACGTAGAGCGCACTGCCACCGGTAGCGCGGCGTAGCACCGGCAGACGATGCCGGCGCACGAAAGCCGTATCCAGGGTACGGTCCGGCCACTGATGGCGGCCGAGCCACACGGATGTCGTACTGCGGTGAAAACGCAACAGGTTGGGCCGGGCGCCACGCGCGGCCTCCGCCAGCCAGTTGCGATCGATGAGCAGATTGCTATGCGCCGATCCGAGCCCGGTATCGACGACCATGACCTGCGGCCGGGGCATCCGGCACCTCCTGCATCAGCTTATTCTGATACGGGGAAGTGTGCCGTGGCGGACCCCCGCGGCCCATGACCCAGATCAAGAGCAGGTTCACACGCATATGCAGGTTCAGTCCCCGGCGATGGTCATGGATTCGATCAGCACCGAACCGGTGCGGATGTTGCCGCGCAGGTCGACATCGGACCCGACCCGCAGGATCTGACGGAACATGTCACGCAGGTTGCCGGCCACGGTGATCTCCTCCACCGGGTACTGGATTTCGCCGTTCTCCACCCAGAAGCCGGCACAGCCGCGCGAGTAATCACCGGTGACGATGTTCACGCCCTGCCCCATCAATTCGGTAATCAGCAGGCCGCGATCCATTTCACGCAGCAGGCCGTCGAGCCCGGGGCCGTTGCTGTCGATGGTGAGATTGTGCACGCCGCCGGCGTTGCCGGTGGTCTGCATCCCCAGCTTGCAGGCGGAGTAACTGTCCAGCACATAGCCGCGCAGGATGCCTTCGCTGACCAGGTCACGCTCTCGGGTGGCCACGCCCTCGCTGTCGAAGGGCGCGCTGCCCAGTGCCTGCGGCAGGTGCGGCTGCTCGTGGATATGCATGAAGGCGGGAAAGACGGCATGGTCGAGCTGGTCGAGCAGGAAGCTGGAACGACGGTACAGGTTCGAACCCCGCACCGCGGCCACGAAACTGCGGAACAGGCCGGAGGCCAGCTCGGCACTGAAGATCACCGGCGCCTTGCAGGTAGCAATCTTGCGCCCGCCCAGCCGGCGCAGGGTGCGCTGGGCCGCGCGCTCGCCGACCGCCTCCGCCGCCTCCAGGGCATCGGGCCGGCGCGACACCGTGTACCAGTAGTCGCGCTCCATGCGTCCGTCCTCGGCGGCGACCACGGCGCAGCTCAGGCTGTGACGGCTGGAACGGTAACCGCCGACGAAGCCATGGCTGTTGCCGTAGACGCGCAGACCCTCGTGACTGGACAGGGTCGCGCCCTCGGAGTTGCTGATGCGCGGGTCCAGCTCGCGTGCGGCCTGTTCGCAACGCAGGGCCAGCGTGGTCGCCGCCTCGGGTCCGATGTGCCAGGGGTGATACAGATCCAGATCCGGCACCTCGCGCGCCATCAGCTCGGCCGGCGCCAGGCCGGCGCAGTCGTCCTCGTGGGTGTAGCGCGCGATGTCGCAGGCAGCCTCTACCGTCTCCGCCAGCGAACGCTCGGAAAGATCCGAGGTACTGGCGCTGCCCTTGCGCCACCCGTAGTAGACGGTCACGCCGACGCCGCGATCGCGGTGGAACTCGAGCGTCTCGACATCTCCGAGGCGGACCGTGACCGAGAGCCCCTGGTCCAGGGTCAGGCCGGCCTCGGCAGCCGTCGCACCCCGTTCGCTGGCAAGATCCAGTACCTGGCGGATGGTCTGCTCGAGTGCCTCGACCGCTGGCAACGGCACTTCGGTATGGGACAGGCCTTCCAGTTCATTCATAATCGTTTTCCCGAATCCCGAGACATGGGGCTGCCGTGAGCGACGAACCCCTCCAAACTGAATCTCCCGAGCAGCCGCCGAGCAAATCGCAGCGCAAGCGCGAAGCCGGGGCCCTGCAGGCGCTGGGCGAACGCCTGGTCGCCCTGCCCGCTGCGACCCTCGCCGGCATGCCGTTGGACGGAGAACTGCGCGAAGCCGTGGCACTGGCAAGGCGCATCAAGGCCCGCGGCGGGCGCCGTCGCCAGCTCCAGTACATCGGCAAGCTCATGCGCCAGCGCGACACGACCGCCATCCAGGCCGCGTTGGCCGATCTCGATCGTGGCCGCCAGGCCGAAGCCCGCCGCCAGCGGGAACTGGAGGCCCTGCGCGACCGCCTGATCGAGATGGGCGATGCGGCGCTGGGCGAGGTCATCGAGCGCCACCCGGACGTGGACCGGCAACAGTTGCGCCAGCTCATCCGGCAGGCCCGCCGCGATCAGGCCGCCGGCAAGGCGGCCGGTCCGCGCGCACTCTTTCGCCACCTGCGGGCGCTGGAGGAGGACTGACACCGGAAGCCGCCGGGGCACACGCAATACATCCGCGAAGCCGGCTCATGCCTCACGCGCTCGTCCCGCCCACCGTCAGGTTATCCACCTTCAGGGTCGGCTGCCCCACGCCCACCGGCACGCTCTGGCCCTCCTTGCCGCAGGTCCCCACACCGCGGTCCAGCGCCAGGTCGTTGCCGACCATGGAGACCTGCTTGAGCACCTCGGGGCCGTTGCCGATCAGGGTGGCACCCTTGACCGGCCGTGTCACCCGGCCCTTCTCGATCAGGTAGGCCTCGCTGGCCGAGAACACGAACTTGCCCGAGGTGATGTCCACCTGGCCGCCGCCGAAGTTGACGGCGTACAGCCCCTTCTCCACCGAGGCGATGATTTCTTCCGGATCGTGCTCGCCGGCCAGCATGTAGGTATTGGTCATGCGCGGCATGGGCTGGTGGGCATAGGACTCGCGGCGACCGTTCCCGGTGGAGCGGGTGTTCATCAGCCGCGCGTTCATCTTGTCCTGCATGTAGCCCTTGAGGATGCCGTTCTCTATCAGCACCGTGCACTCGGTGGGCGTACCCTCGTCGTCGATGTTGAGCGAACCGCGCCTGCCTTCGAGGGTGCCATCGTCCACCACCGTGCATTGCGGCGAGGCCACCTGCTCGCCGATACGGCCGGCGAATGCGGACGTGCCCTTGCGGTTGAAGTCGCCCTCCAGGCCATGGCCCACGGCCTCGTGCAGCAGGACGCCCGGCCAGCCCGGCCCGAGCACCACGGTCATGTTGCCGGCCGGCGCCTCCACCGCCTCCAGGTTCACCAGCGCCTGGCGCACCGCCTCGCGTGCGTGCCACAGGCAGCTGTCGTCATCGGTCAGCAGCGCATAGCCACCGCGCCCGCCGCCACCGGAACTGCCCTGTTCGCGCCGCCCGTCGTGCTCGGCAATGACGCTTACGCTCATGCGTACCAGCGGGCGCACGTCACCGGCCAGGGTACCGTCGGAAGCGGCCACCAGCACCGCCTCGTGCACGCCGGCGAGACTGACGATGACCTGCTTCACGCGGGGATCCTGGCGCCGCGCCTCGGCATCCACCCGCCGCAACAGGTCCACCTTGTCGTCAGCGCTCAGGGTCTCCAGGGGGTCCACCGGGGCGTAGAGGCTTCGCCCCGCCGTGGGTGTCCAGGCCCGCACCGTGCCCGCCTGCCCGGCATGGGCGATCGCCCGGGCCGCCTCCGAGGCCTGCAGCAGTGCCGGCAGCACGATTTCGTCGGAATAGGCCAGGCCGGTCTTTTCACCGCTGATGGCACGCACGCCGACGCCCTGCTCGATGCTGTGGCTGCCTTCCTTGACGATGCCGTCCTCCAGCACCCAGGACTCGAAACGGGTGGACTGGAAATAGAGGTCGGCGGCATCCACCTGCCGCCCCATGAGGCGATCCAGCACCCGGGCGAGGTCGCCCTGATCCAGGCCGCCCGGTTCGAGCAGCAGTTGCGTGGCCAGTTGCAGTCGGTTGTCGTTCATGCGTGTATTCGAAGATTCAGGTTCCGCTCCAGCTTACGCGTCCCCCTGCCACAGTAAAGATCCGCCAGCGGGCGCGCGGCTATTCCGCCCCGCAGGCAGAAAGCGGCCGGGCCGTCAGGAACAGTGCAGGCGTCGATGGTCCAGGCTGGGAAAGTTGCGCCGCGTGGTCCGCAGTTGCTCGATGTCGATGGCCGCGCTGACCACGCCGGTACCGCGCGGCAGGCGGTCGAGGACATTGCCCCAGGGATCGACCACCATGGAGTCGCCGAAGGTCTCGCGGCCGTTGACATGATAGCCGCCCTGCGCCGCGGCGATGACATAGCAGAGGTTCTCCAGGGCACGGGTCCGCACCAGCAGTTCCCAGTGCGCCTTGCCGGTGACCGCGGTGAAGGCCGAGGGCACGGCCAGCACCTCCGCGCCCTGATCGAGCATGGCACGGAACAGCTCGGGAAAGCGCAGGTCGTAGCAGACCGCGAGGCCAAGGCGGCCGACGGGGCTGTCGATCACCACCACCCGGTCGCCCGGCTCGATGGTCTCGGACTCGACATAGCGCTCCTCGTCCCCGACCTGCACATCGAACAGGTGCATCTTGTCATAACGCGCAACCCGTTCTCCCGCGGCATCATAGACCAGGCAGGCAGCACGCACCTTGTCGGGCACGCTCGCCTCCAGCGGCAGGGTGCCCCCGACCAGCCACACGCCGTTCTGGCGCGCCTGCTGGGCGAGAAAATTCTGCATGGGACCCTCGCCGTCGGGTTCGCGGATGGCGACCTTCTCCTGCTCGGTCATGCCCATGATGGCGAAATTCTCGGGCAGCACCACCAACTCGGCGCCGGTCTCCGACGCGCGCGCGATCAGGCGCTCGGCCTCCAGCAGATTGGCGCCAACCTTCGGGCTGGACGCCATCTGAATGCTCGCCACCCGGCTCACGGCGCCCGCCCGTGCAACAGTTCCAGGCGCAGCTCGGCGCCGTCCACGCCGCCCGGCAGCAGCCGTATGCGCTGCCCCGGCAGGCCCAGGGCGATCAGCCAGCCGCGCAGTTCATGCGCCCACAGCCCGCCGGTCTCGCCACCGGGATAACGAATGGCCAGCTCGGCTGCCGGCGCCGAATCCAGTGCCGCGAGCGCCGAACGCAAGGCGGGCATCTGCAGGATCTCCTCGCCGCCACGTGGCCGCGCCCAATCCTCTCCGGCAATGCGCCAGCCCGCCGCCTGGACGGCGGGGATGGTCGCGAACAGTAGGGTCATGAACAGCCTCGTTTTCATGAACGAGAGAATACCACAGCCGCACGCCTGCTCATCGCCGTCCCTCCGTTTCCGCTTCGTCGTCCTGGATTCGCGTGAACACGGGTGCCTCCCAGCTTCCGGTCACGCTGTACTGGTAACGGGTCAGGGCCTCCACCTGTTTCGACAGCAGGCGGTCGGCCAGGAACAGGGCCGCCCCCACCGCCGGCCCACCGGCAATGGCACCGGCCAGCGGAAGACCCGAAGTCACCTCGGGAATGACTGTCACGAGCTGGTCGTAGTCACGTGCGGCCAGTCCGGTGCGTCCGGAGATCTCGATGCGCGCTGCCGGCCCTTCGATGACCAGGTCGTTGGTATAAGCGTTGCCGTCTATCAGGGTAAAGCGCCCCTCGATGCGGTCGAAGGAAAAGCCCCGTCTGAACAGATCGGAGAAGTCCAGGCTCAGACGCCGAGGCAGCGCATGCAGGCTGAGCAGGCCGAACACGCGGCCGGCGCCCGGATCGAGCGAGGTCAGGCTGCCCTTGCCGATGCGCAACGCCAGGGTACCCTCCACCTTCGCCAATTCGAAGTCCATGGGCGCACCCGGCCAGTTGGCGTTGATCTCGGCGCGCGTTTCGCCGCCCCGCACGTTGCCGGCATAGCCAAAGGCCTCCAGCAGCCGGCCGAGATCGCCGCCGGTGATGTTGATGTCGAACCGCGAGCGTTCGCGCTTCGCGTCCCTTTGCCACTGTCCGCGTGCCGTCAGTTGCAGCCACTCGCTGTCCACTTCCAGTGGTGCCACCGCCAGGCCACTGCCGTCGTCCAGCGGCCGGGTCCGCAGGCGCACCTTGCCCAGCTCGCGACCGGCCAGCCGCAGGGCGTCGGCAGAGAAGTCCAGCGGCGGCAGGCTGCGGGGGTCCAGGTCACGGTCGGAGAGCCTGCCATCCGGCTCGGGTATCACCAGCCGCGCGAAGCGCGCCGACAGGGGGCGCGCGACGGTCGCAACCCCGGGCAGCCGCACTTCGCCCCTCAGGTCCTCGCCCGTCAGCGCGATCTCCCAGCCACCGGCTGCGGGTCGGGCGGCAATCGCCGCGGCGCCGAATGTCCTGCCGGCGTAGCGAATCCGGCCGCACTGGACATCGACCCCCAGCAGGCGCCTGGTCTCGAAGCTGCTACCCGAACCCGGTGCCAGTGCCCGCCAGGCATCGACCGGACACACCGCCAGCCGCCCGCGGATGCGTATGCCGGGCACGTCCAGCAACCGCGCATCGTTTCCGCCCAGCACCAGTTCGGCCCGTTCCAGCGCCAGCCGCCGCGTATCGCCGCTGAGCAGGAAGACGGCGGAATGGCCGTCGAGCCGCGCCCGGAACAGGTCCGGCCGGCCATCGACCAGCCGGGTCTGCAACCGGAAGGGCATGGCCGCGTCGGCAGCCTTGCTGAAAGGTTCCGGGAACGCCAGCGCCGTGCCCCGCAGGTCGCTGGACAGGGACAGGCCCAGGTCGGCCTCGCCGGGTCGCAGATCCAGCGCCAGCATCCATTCGCTGCGGCCACGTATGCGATCGCGCAGACCGCTCAGCGCCGCAGGCAGGTGGTCGTAGAGCGGCCAGCGCCCGCGCAGGCGCACCTGCCGGCCCTGGGACGTCGGACCAATGTCGAGCCGGGTCGGCGTCTCCCACAGCCGCGCCTCGATACCCGAGGCATCGAGGCCCGCCTCGCTGAAACCCAGCTCGCCACGCAAATCACTCAGCACGAGTCCCCAGTCGCGCAGCTCGAGGGCATTGCCGGCCAGCGTCACCTGCCCATCGAGCTTCAGCGGCCGGCGATCGACGCGACGGATGGGCAGATCGAGCACAAGTTCGAGACGCGCCTGCCCCCGCCCCCTGAGCGGATCCAACGGATAGCCGCGCCGGCCCAGCGGACTCTCGCGCACATAGCGCAGCATGTCGTCGAAGGGTCCCGTGGCGTGGCCGCTGATCCCGAGCCGGGCGCGCCTGAGGTCGGCGATGGTCACCCGCACGTCTTCGGCCGTCGCGCCCAGCAGACGCGCCGACGGTGCGTGGATGTCCATGGACGCGTTGACAAAGGCGACCTCGGCCTCGATTTCCTCGATGCGATGCCAGTCGGGATGGTAGTCGAGCACCCCGTCGCGCACCTGGGCACGAATCTCCATGCGCCCCTCGCCATGGCGGAAGGGAAAGTCGGCGAGCCGGCCACGGAACAGCATGGCGGCGACCGGGATGTCCCCGCTCACCAGTGACCGGTCCAGCCAGGCCAGGGTCCGGGCCGGCATGCGGCCAACGGGCAGATAGTCGCGCACGGCCGCCACCCGGGCACCGGTCACCTGGGCCTGCATGTCCAGCAGCGGCGACTGACCCGGCAGCCGTTGCAGCGTCAGCCGCAGGGCGCCGGCGAGATCGGGATTGCGGATCTTCAGTTCGCCGGCATGCAGCCAGATCCCGTGCGTCTCGTCACGCCCCCAGTCGAGCCGGCCATCGACCGCAGTCAGCCCGAGCGCACCACGGAACAGCCCCGGTGCCACGAGAACCAGCGGCGTCCCTTCCAGGGTCAGCCGACCGCCACGGTCCGTGCCCTCGATAGCCAGTTCGCCCCCGGCCAGGCCCGGCAGGCCTCCGAACGGTCGGGTGGAGAAGGCGTCCAGCCGACCCTGGTAACGCAGGTCCTGCAGCCTGTGCCCGACCAACGCCGCGGTCAGGCGCAGGTCGCGCAGGGCACCGCGTGGTGCCAGTCCTTCGAGCAGCTCGCGATCGCCCGGTGCCAGGGGCATGAACCCGGCAGCCAGCCGTCGCAACAAGCCGATATCGAGGCGGCCCACCCGCAGATTGATGCGGCGTTCCTCTGCTGCCCCGGCAACGGCCAGCACCAGCCGGTTGCCGGAACGGCCACCGTCTTCGGACTCGATCTCCAGCGAGCGCAGTGCCAGTGACCAGCCTTCCGGACCACGCGTCCACTCGAAGGCTCCGTTGAGTCGGCGCGCCGCGAACAGGGGCAGGGGCGTATCCGCTCGCGACAGCATCGGCAACCGCACATCCAGCACCCCGGCCAGTGCCCGCAAGCGCCCCTGGTCGAGGGCGGCCCGGACATTGATATCGGAGAGTCCCCCGACCTGCAGTTCGTCCAGCAGCCGCCACTCTGCAAGCCGGGCCAGCCGAAAGGCGGAGGCAGCCACATGGATGTTGCCGGACAGGGACGCCGGCTTGCGGGGGTCGCCAGTGACATCGGCCGCCAGCTCCAGCGTCGACCCCCGCTGCGAATCGAGCACCAGGGAAAGATTGAGCTGGCGCCGCTGGCGCAGGCGACGCAGCGTGCCGGCCATGTCGGTCACCCGCAGCTCGGGCAGCCGTTGCTGCCGGTCGTGGAAGACCAGACTGATGTCACTCAGTTGCAGCCGCGACTGGCCCAGCAGCAGCCCCCAGGGATCGGCATGCGGGGGCAGCGCCTCGGTGCCCGCCAGCCGCAGGCGCCCCGCTTCGTCGCGCACCAGCCGCAGGTCGACACCGGAAAGCCGCAACTGGCGGACGCGGGGCTGACCGCCGGAGAGCAGCGGCCACAGGTCCAGTCCCACCCCGACCTCGGCTGCGTCCAGCAGCGGCCGGCCATCCACGGGATGCCGCCACTGCACGCCAAGCAGGCGCAGCTCCGGCCCCAGGCCATGCCAGGCGAGATCGAGTTCGCGGATGCGGACACGCTGGCCGCTGCGGTCATGGACCCAGTCCTCCAGCCACGACTGGTATCCCTCCATCAGCGGCAGGGCAAGGCGTGCCGTGCTGAGCAGCACCGCCAGCAGGATCACCAGCGCCGCGACACCGTACCAGAGGGCACGCATCAGCGTGCGCATGCTGCCCCCGGCGCCATCGGGCGCGGGCGGTCAGAGCAGTACGACGTCATACTGCTCCTGGGTGTACAGGGACTCGACCTGGAAACGGATGGGGCGGCCGATGAAGGTCTCCAGTTCGGCAAGACTGGTGGACTCCTCGTCGACCAGCAGATCGACCACCTCCTGGGAGGCCAGCACCAGCAGTTCCTGGGCATCGAACTGGCGTGCCTCGCGCAGGATCTCGCGAAAGATCTCGTAGACGACCGTCTCGGGCGTCTTCAGCGAGCCACGGCCGCCGCAGGTGGGACAGGTCTCGCAGAGCACGTGTTCCAGGCTCTCTCGCGTGCGCTTGCGCGTCATCTGCACCAGGCCCAGGCTGGACACCTCGCTGATGTGGCTCTTGGCGTGATCGCGTTCCAGGCTCTTTTCCAGCGCCCGCAGCACCTGCCGCTTGTGCTCCTCGTCGGTCATGTCGATGAAGTCGATGATGATGATGCCGCCGAGATTGCGCAGCCTGAGCTGCCGGGCGATGGCCTGGGCCGCCTCCAGGTTGGTCTTGAAGATGGTCTCCTCGAGGTTGCGATGCCCCACATAGGCGCCGGTGTTGACGTCGATGGTGGTCATGGCCTCGGTCTGGTCGATGATGAGATAGCCGCCGGACTTGAGCTGCACCTTGCGTTCCAGCGCCTTCTGGATCTCGTCCTCGATGCCATACAGGTCAAAGATGGGTCGCTCGCCCGGATAGTACTCGAGCTTGTCGGCTACCTCGGGCACATATTCGGCGGCGAAGGACTGCAGCTTCTGGAAGGTCTCGCGCGAATCCACCCGCACCTTCTCGACCTCGCTGCCGACCAGGTCACGCAGCACCCGCGAGCCCAGCGGCAGGTCCTCGTGGACGATGCTGCCCGGACTGGCCCCGGCCGCGCGATCGCGGATCGAATGCCAGAGGCGGATCAGGAAATCCATGTCGGCGCGCAGGGCGTCGGCATCGACGCCCTCGGCCGCGGTGCGCACGATGAAGCCGTGCCCCTCTGCCTGCGCACCTTCGGCAATGATCTGGCGCAGGCGCTGGCGCTCGGCCTCGTCCTCGATGCGCTGGGAAACCCCGACATTGCCGGCATTGGGCATGAACACCAGGTAGCGTGAGGGAATGGTGATGTGGGTGGTCAGGCGCGCGCCCTTGGTGCCTAGGGGGTCCTTGATCACCTGGACCAGCAGTTCCTGGCCCTCGTGCAGCAATTCGTTGATGGTGCCGCCGTTGCGGGCGGTGGCCACGCCCTCGATCTCCGAGGTCGCAATGTCCGAGGCATGCAGGAAGGCCGCGCGCTCCAGCCCCGCGTCGATGAAGGCCGCCTGCATGCCGGGCAACACCCGGCAGACCACGCCCTTGTAGATGTTGCCCACCAGTCCGCGGCAGCGAGCGCGCTCGATCAGCACCTCCTGCAGGACACCGTTCTCGACCACGGCCACGCGGGTCTCCTGCGGGGTGACATTGATCAGGATTTCTTCACTCATGCAGTTGCCTTCAGGACTCCAGTACCGGGACGCCGAAGCGGCCCAGAAGTTCCGCGGTTTCGAACAGGGGCAGCCCCATCACGCCGGAGTAACTGCCCACCAGGTCCGCGACGAAAATGGCACCCAGTCCCTGGATGGCATACCCTCCCGCCTTGTCGCGCGGCTCGCCGCTCGCCCAGTAGGCCCGCCGCTCCTCGGGGGTGATCTCCCGGAAACGGACCTCGCTGCGACTGAGGCACACCTCGGAACGATCACCGTCCGTCATCGCCACCGCCGTCAGTACCTCGTGGGTGCGCCCGGACAGGCGTTCAAGCATGGCCAGGCCCTCCTCGGCTCCGGCCGGCTTGCCCAGCGGCTCGCCATCGAGCACCACCAGGGTATCGGCCCCCAGTACCGGTACCGCAAGGCCATCGGGCCGGAGCGCCAGACCGGCCCGGGCCTTGGCCGCTGCCAGCCGCTGCACCAGCGCCGCCACCGACTCGCCGGGACGCCGCAACTCGTCGACCCCGGGCCGTACCACGCGGTGGCGTACGCCGATCTGGCGCAGCAGTTCGGCGCGCCGCGGCGAGGCGGAGGCCAGGCACAGGCGGGGCGCATCAGGGCTCATGACCTCATTCCCGATGGTAGGGGTGACCGGTGAGCAGGGTCCAGGCCCGGTACAACGCCTCGGCGACCAGCACCCGTACCAGCGGGTGCGGCAGGGTGAGCGGCGACAGCGACCAGGCGAAGTCGGCGCGTTCGCGCACGGCCGCATCCAGGCCCTCGGGGCCGCCCACCATCAGCGCAAGGTCCCGGCCATCGCTCATCCAGCCTTCCAGTTGCCGTGACAGCTGCGGGGTGCTCCAGGCGCGGCCCTCGACCTCCAGCGCCCCGACCAGCGCTCCGCGCGGCACGGCGGCCAGCATGCGCTCGCCTTCCTCGCGCAGCAGCCGCGCGACATCGGCATGCCTGCCGCGGCGGCCGGCCGCGATCTCGGTGAGTTCCAGCCGGCACTCGCGCGGCAGCCGCCGGGCATAGGTCTCGTAGCCCTCGTTCACCCAACCGGGCATGCGGGTGCCGACGGCGATCAGCCGGATGCGCATGCGCCGGCCTCAGCGCGCCTCTTCGCCACGATGGCCGGCGGCCTCCTCGGAAACCGACCAGAGCTTTTCCAGATTGTAGAAGGCACGGGTCTGCGGCAGCATCAGGTGCACGATCACGTCGCCCAGATCGACCAGTACCCAGTCGCTGCCGCCCTCGCCCTCCACACCCAGCGGCGGGAAACCGGCCTTTTTCGCCTGCTCGACCACATTGTCGGCAATGGCCTTCACATGGCGGTCGGAGGTGCCGCTGGCGACGATCATGAGATCCGCGATGGAGGTCATGTCGCGCACGTCCGCGACCCAGATGTCCTGGGCCTTGAGATCCTCGAGCGCGTCGATGACGCAGCCGCGGATCCGGTCGGTGGTTTCGTTGAAGGGTTTCACGTCGTCTTCCAGCTCCTGCCGCCCGGGGACGGCCTCAGTTCCGATACAGGCCCTCGGCCTCGATGTAGTCCAGCACGGCATCCGGCAGCAGCCAGCGCGGGCTGCGGCCGGCGGCGCAGAGTGCGCGGATACGGGTCGCCGAGATGTCCAGCGCCGTCACCGGGCAGGGCCAGATATCCCCCGCGGGCCGCGCGCGCAGGGCCTCGGCGTCGTCCACCCGGTGCGCCGAGAGCAGGTCAGCGACCGGTCCCGACACCGGCAGCGCACCGCCCGGCCGGGTCATGACCACCAGATGCGCCCGTTCGATCAGCCGCTCCCATTGGTGCCAGCGGTCCAGATGAGCAAAGGCATCCAGACCCAGCACCAGCGCCAGCGGTGTCTGCCCGGCTTCCTCGCGCAGCGACGCCAGGGTATCCACCATGTAGGAGACACCGCCACGATCGAGTTCCCGGGTGTCGACGCGCAGCCGGTTCTGGCCAGGCAGCGCACGCTCCAGCATGGCCAGCCGCTGCGAGGGACTGGCGACGGGCTGCGCCCGATGCGGGGGCCGGTACGCGGGCAGCAGCCGCACCTCGGCCTCCAGCGTCTCGGCAACCTCGAAGGCCGTGCGCAGGTGTCCGAAGTGGATGGGATCGAAGGTGCCGCCGTAGATGCAGATCATGGGGCCGGCAACCGGGACGGCGGGCCACTGACAGGCACGGCTGAGGCAGCCCGCACGGGCGCCCGGCGCTCACTCGCGGATGTGGCCATCGCCGAGCACGACGAACTTCTGCGTGGTCAGCCCCTCCAGGCCGACCGGGCCGCGGGCGTGCAGCTTGTCGGTGCTGATACCGATTTCGGCACCCAACCCGTACTCGAAGCCGTCGGCAAAGCGTGTGGAGGCATTGACCATCACCGAACTGGAATCGACCTCGCGCAGGAAGCGCCGCGCATGGCCATAGTCCTCGGTGACGATGCTGTCGGTGTGGCCCGAACCATGGCGGGTGATGTGCTCGATGGCGGCATCGAGACCGTCCACCACGCGAATGGCGAGGATGGGCGCCAGGTACTCGGTGCCCCAGTCCGCCTCGGTCGCAGGCACGGCATCGGGCACCAGTTCGAGGGTGCGCGGGCATCCGCGCAGCTCCACCCCGGCCTCGCGATAGGCCTCGGCCAGCCGCGGCAGCAACGTCTCCGCCACCATTGCATCCACCAGCAGGGTCTCCATGGTGTTGCAGGTGCCGTAGCGCTGGGTCTTGGCGTTCACCGCCACCCGTATCGCCTTGTCCGGATCGCAGGCGGCGTCGAGATACACATGACAGACACCATCCAGGTGTTTGATGACAGGCACGCGCGACTCCTCGGCGACGCGCTCGATCAGTCCCTTGCCACCCCGGGGCACGATCACGTCCACGTACTGCTTCATGCGCAACAGCTCGCCGACGGCGGCGCGGTCGGTGGTTTCCACCACCTGCACCGCGTCCAGCGGCAGGCCGGCGGCCTCGAGCCCGCGACGGATGCAGGCGGCGATGGCCTGGTTGGAGTGCAGAGCCTCGGAACCGCCGCGCAGGATAGCGGCATTGCCCGACTTCAGGCACAGGCCGGCGGCATCGGCGGTCACGTTGGGCCGCGACTCATAGATGATGCCGATGACACCCAGCGGCACCCGCATGCGTCCGACCTGGATGCCCGACGGGCGGTAGTCGAGGCCGGTGATGGCCCCCACGGGATCGGCCAGCGCGGCGATCTGGCGCAGGCCCTCGGCCATGGTGGCGATGCGGGCATCGTTCAGTGCCAGCCGGTCCAGCAGCGCCTCGTCCAGGCCGCGGGCGCGGCCGGCCTCCAGGTCGCGGGCATTCTCGACCTTCAGCCGCTCGGCATCGGCCTCGATGGCGTCGGCCATGGCCAGCAGCGCGGCATTCTTGGCCGCGGTCGACGCCACGCCCATGCGTCGCGAGGCAGCGCGGGCGCGCTCGCCCACGGCCTGCATGTAGGCAGGGATGTTCAGATCGAGGGTATCCGGTGTTGCGTTCATCCGCGTCGAATAATTACAAATAAATCAGTTAGTTGAAAGGCAACCCGGCGATTGCTCAGGCGGCCGGGCGCGGCGGCAGCCCGAGCCGGCGGCCGGCCAGGGCGAGGCTCAATTGTACCAGCTCGTCCCAGGGGTTGCCCGGCGCCTGGCCCTTGATGACCCGGTCGATCAGGGCACAGCGCGCCAGCAGGGCCTGCCAGGCCCGCGGCCGGAAGCGCTTCAGGGCCGCGCCGACCGGCCCCTGCCGGGATTGCCAGACGCGGAAACGCCGCAGCACCGCCGCCGGCGCCTCGCCGCCGGCGACCGCTTCGGCCATGCCGGCAAGGTTGCGGATCTCGCGCGCCAGCGCCCACAGCACCAGCACCGGTTCCACACCCTCGCCGCGCAGGCCCTCCAGCATGCGCAGGGCCCGGGCTGCCTCTCCGGCAAGGGCACTGTCGACCAGCCCGAACACGTCGTAGCGCGCGCTGTCCGCCACCGCCGCCGCAACCGCGGCCTCGTCCACCTCGCCGGCGACCAGCAGCGCCAGCTTGTCGATTTCCTGTGCCGCGGCGAGCAGATTGCCCTCGACCCGTTCCGCCAGCAGCTGCACCGCGCCGGGGGTGGGCTTCAGGCCCCGGGCCTGCATGCGCTGGCGGATCCAGCCCGGCAGTTCGCGCATGCCCACCGGCCAAACCGGCACACTGACCCCGGCGCCCTCCAGCGCCTGCACCCATTTCGACTTGCGCTGGCCGGCGTCCAGCTTGCCGCTGACGATCAGCAGCAGGGTGTCCTCGGGCGGACGCTCGGCCCAGGCCCGCAGGGTGCGGGCACCGACATCACCGGGTTTCGCGCCGGGCATGCGCAGCTCGAGGATGCGTCGCTCGGCGAACAGCGACAGGCTGGCCGCCGCCTCGTCCAGCCTGGCCCAGTCGAAGCCCGGTTCCACCGTGTAGACCTCGCGTTCCGCATGGCCGGCCTTGCGCGCGGCATGGCGCACGGCATCGGCGGCCTCCTGCACCAGGAGGGGCTCGTCGCCATGAATGAAATAGAGGGGCGCGAGCGCTCCGCCCAGATGCTCCGCAAGCTGGTCTGGACGGAGCTGCATGGCTCAGTCCCGGCCCTCGAGCCGCCGCAGCAGCAGGCGCACCAGATCGGACTGCATCTCGCGATACAGGATCGCCTCCTCCCCCGACTTGCCCAGCGGATCGTTGGGGTCGTAGAGATAGTCGCGCGTGGCGCGCAGGGTCTGCCGCGGCAACAGGGTGCTGCCGTCCGCGGCCCGCACCTCGAACGCCAGGCGCTGCGCCAACTCGTATTCCTGGACCTTGCCGGTCGCGCGCACCGACAGCACCCGCCGCTGGCGACCGGTATCGAGTATGCGCAGTTCGGTAGCCGGGCCGGTTGCGTCGGGGCCCAGCACCCGGGCACCGGCACCTTCGAGCCCGCGGACCAGCATCCGCCCCAGCTCGGAATGGGGGCTGACGCCGGACAGGCGTACCTGCTCCAGCCCCGGGCGCAGCTTGACCTCTCCGCGCAGATGGAATCCGCAGGCGCTCAGTCCACCCAGTACCAGCAGCAGCACCAGGCTGCGAAAGAACACCTGCATCAACGGCATGTTCCTGTCCCTGTTCAGACCACCAGATTGACCAGCTTGCCGGGCACCAGGATCACCTTGCGCAGTGGCTTGCCCTCGATGAAGCGCTGCACGTTGGCATCGGCCAGCGCCGCCGCCTCGACCTGCTCCCGGTCGGCAGCGGCCGGCACCAGGATCCGCGCCCGCACCTTGCCATTGACCTGCACCACGAGCTGGATCTCGTCCTGCACCCGCGCCGCCGGGTCGGCCTTCGGCCAGGCGGCATCGACCACAGGATCCTCGTGACCCAACGCCTTCCAGAGTTCGTGGCAGATGTGCGGCACGATGGGCGACAACAGCAACACCACCGTCTCGCAGGCCTCGTGCATCACCGCTCGCCCCTGGGGCGACTCGTCCTCGAAGCGCGACAGGGCGTTGATGAGCTCCATGACCGCGGCAATGGCCGTGTTGAAGGTATAGCGGCGACCGATGTCGTCGCTGACCTTGGCAATGGTGTCGTGGGTCTGGCGGCGCAGCGCCTTCTGCGCTTCGTTCAGGGCGCCCGCTTCCAGCGCCGGGACGGGGCCGGCAGCGACGTGGGCCGCGACCAGCTTCCACAGCCGCTTGAGGAATCGGAAGGCGCCCTCCACGCCGGCGTCCGACCATTCCAGTGACTGGTCCGGCGGCGCCGCGAACATGGTGAACAGGCGCACGGTGTCCGCGCCGTAGCGGTCGATGAGCTGCTGCGGATCGACGCCGTTGTTCTTCGACTTGGACATCTTCTCGATGCCGCCCACCTGGACTGGCTGCCCATCCGCCTTGAGGCGGGCGCCGATGATGCGTCCCTTGTCGTCGCGCTCGACCTCGACCTCTGCGGGGTTGTACCAGTTGCGCCGGCCGGCCTCGTCCTCGCGGTAGAAGGTTTCCGCCACCACCATGCCCTGGGTGAGCAGGCGGGTGAAGGGCTCGTCGCTGTGCACCAGCCCCTCGTCGCGCAGCAGCTTGTGATAGAAGCGCGCATACAGGAGATGGAGAATGGCATGCTCGATGCCGCCGATGTACTGGTCGACCGGCAGCCAGTGATCGGCCCGCTCGTCGAGCATGGCGCGGTCGTTGTCGGGGCAGGCGAAGCGGGCGTAGTACCAGGACGACTCCATGAAGGTGTCGAAGGTATCCGTCTCCCGTTCCGCGGGTCCGCCACAGCGCGGGCACTCGGTATCGATGAAGCTGCGCAGCTTCTTCAGCGGCGAACCGCTGCCATCGATCTCCACGTCCTCGGGCAGCACGACCGGCAGCTGATCCTCGGGCACCGGCACCGAACCGCAGTCCGGGCAGTTGATGACGGGAATGGGACAGCCCCAGTAGCGCTGGCGCGACACGCCCCAGTCCCGCAGCCGGTAGTTGACGGTGCGCCGGCCCCGGCCTGCCGCCTCCAGGTGGGTGGCAATGGCATCGAAGGCCGCATCGAAATCCAGACCGTCGAAGGGTCCCGAATTGCGCAGCACGCCGCGCTCGGTATAGGCCGCCGCCTCGACGCCGGCCTCGCTGCCGTCGGCCGGGAACACGACCTGGCGAACCGGAAGGCCATACTTGCGGGCGAACTCGAAATCGCGCTGGTCGTGCGCCGGCACCGCCATCACCGCGCCGGTGCCGTAGCCCATGAGCACGAAGTTGGCCACCCACACCGGCACCCGCTCGCCGCTGACCGGATGCCGGGCCCACAGGCCGGTGTGCATACCCCGCTTCTCCATGGTTTCGAGGTCGGCCTCGGCCGTGGTGCTCCTGCGGCATTCCTCGATGAAGGCCGCCAGCTCGGGATTGTCGCGCGCCGCCTGCTGCGCCAGCGGGTGTTCCGCGGCGACCGCGACGTAGGTGACGCCCATCAGGGTATCGGGACGGGTGGTGAAGACCGTGAGCCGCTCATCGCTGCCCTCGATGTCGAAGGAAAGCTCCAGGCCCTCGGAACGGCCGATCCAGTTGCGCTGCATGGTGCGCACGGCCTCGGGCCAGCCCTCCAGCCGGTCCAGGCCCTCCAGCAGCTCCTCGGCATAGGCCGTGATCTTCATGAACCACTGGGGTATCTCGCGCCGCTCGACCGGAGCCCCGGAGCGCCAGCCCTTGCCGTCGATCACCTGCTCGTTGGCCAGCACTGTCTGGTCCACCGGGTCCCAGTTCACGGTCGCCATCTTCTTGTACACCAGCCCTTTCTCGTAGAGCCGGGTGAACAGCCACTGTTCCCAGCGGTAGTACTCGGGCCGGCAGGTGGCGATCTCCCGCGACCAGTCATAACCGAAACCCAGGCGCTTGAGCTGGCCCTTCATGTAATCGATGTTGCGGTAGGTCCACTCGGCCGGCGGCACCCGGTTGGCGATGGCGGCGTTCTCGGCCGGCAACCCGAAGGCATCCCAGCCCATGGGTTGCAGCACCGAACGGCCCTGCATGCGCTGGTAGCGGGCGATGACATCGCCGATGGTGTAGTTGCGCACATGCCCCATGTGCAGCCGGCCGCTGGGATAGGGGAACATGGACAGGCAGTAGAACTTCTCCCGCGCCGGATCCTCGACCGCACGAAAGCTGCCCTCCGCCTCCCACAGCCGCTGGACCGCGGGTTCTATCTCGCCGGGCCTGTAGTGATCGTCCATCGGAGCCTGCCAACCCTCGAAAATGCAAAGGCGGAAGCATACCCCAGCGCCCGAGGCGCGGCCAACACGGCAGGTGCGGGTGGCGGTGCTACAATGGGCCCGGATTCAACCGCAGGTGGACGGACAGACGATGAGCGAAGGTCAGCAGCACGACGAAGGCTCGATCGAACGACTGGTCCAGGGCTACCGGCGCATGATGGAGCGCCTCAAGGCCGCCATCGAGGAGGCCGGCGAGGAGGCGAAACCCACGCTGGAGGAAAACCTGCGCCGCGCCCAGGAAAAGGCGGTCGAGCTGGGCGAACTGACCCGCGAGGAGGCCGAGAAGGTCGCCGGCTACCTCCGCCGCGATCTGGAGGACGCCGCCCACTACCTCGAGGACACCGGCAGCGAGCTGGCGCAGTGGCTGCGCTTCGACCTGGAACTGATCGAGGACCGGCTGCTGGACATGCTGCTCACGGTGGCCGACCGCACCCGCCTGGAGCTGGCCGAGTTCGAGCGCCAGATGCAGCGGGCGGCCAGCTACCACACCGGCGAGATCACTGGTCCCGGCGTGCTGCGCTGCACCACCTGCGGCGAGGAACTGCATTTCCGCGAGCCCGGCCACATCCCGCCCTGCCCGCGCTGCCACGGCACCGAGTTCCAGCGCGTCAGCGCCTGAAAGATACCCCCCGGCCGGATTCCGTTCCTTCAGCCGGTTACGGCCACTGCTGCCAGTGCAGCCTCGATCTCGCCTGCCGACAGCGCGTCATAGGCAGCGCGGCTGGCCGTGATCATGCGGCCCGACAGTTCGCACCAGGTGAGTCCGACGCTCCAGGCCGGCACCTCGACCGTGCCCTGCATGGCACGTGGCACCACCCAGGCGCCCGAGCCCCTCAGCAGCAGATTGTAAGGACAGCCCCTCGCGTGCAACGCATGGAGTGCCGCACGAAGATCCGCCTCGCTGCTGCAGCGCAGCACCTCGAGCGGATAGGCCTCAACACCCCCGTTGTGCACCCACCGATCCGATTCCACCGGCAGCGGCGTGGCATCGACGAACAGCTGCAGGTGCAGGTGATTGACCGAGGCATAGCCGCCAAAACTGTTGTAACCGATGCCGAACCCGGGCAGCGCGCCGGACAACAGCTCACCGAGCGCCCACAGGTATGCCGTCAGTTCCGGGGTGAGGAACTGCGGATGACCGGCTTCGCGCTCGGGTACCAGCAGGCCGTGCAGCGGCGCGAAGGGATACTTGTTGTAGTAGAGATCCAGCGGCCGGCCCAGCAGCTCGCCCGACCAGAGCCGCTCGCGGAGCATGAAGGGCTTGTTGAAATTGAATCGGTGGGGATCGAAGGGCGCGCGGATGTCTTCCGGCACGAGATCGGTGATGCGGCGCGGGCGCAATGACCGCAGCAGGTTGAACACCAGTTGCCAGGGTCCCTCCGCGCGCTGCTCGGTGGGCGCCAGCCGTTCCAGACCCAGCGCCATCAGCTTCAGGAACACCATCAGGTCCTCATCGACCACGGCGAAGGGGCGACCCTCGGCCAGGGTCTCGCGCACCTCGGATGCCAGCACGCGGAAACGGGCCTCGAGCACGGGCCCCAGCCGCGCGGCCAGCTCGGGCTCGGCGGTGGCGTTGGCGCACACCAGGATGAAGCCGCTGAGGTCCGCGCCCTCGAGCAGATCGCCCAGCCCGCGGGCGAAGGCATCGCGCAGGGCCCGCGGCGAGGCCAGCGGCGCGGGCAGGCTCATGCGCGCCGCCCCCGCCGCAGCGCCACCCCCACCAGCGCCAGGGCCAGCGCCAGCACCGGCAGCTCGCCGAGCTGCACATAGGGTGTCGCGCCCCGGCGCGGCTGGATCGTCTCCCGTACCACCGCCGGCTCGAACTGCGGCGCCCGGCCCAGGATTCGTCCGTGGTGATCGATGACCGCGGTGATGCCGGTGTTGGTGGCGCGCAGCAGCGGACGCCCGGTCTCCAGCGCCCGCATCCGCGCCATTTCCAGGTGCTGGGGGGGGCCCAGCGAGGCGCCGAACCAGGCGTCGTTGGAGACATTCACCAGCAGTCCCGCCTCCGGGAGCATCTGCCGGACTTCTTCGGGGAATATGATTTCGTAGCAGACCGAGGGACCCACGGCGACACCGCGCACCTGCAGCGGTGGCTGCTGCGGATCACCGGCGGAGAAGTCCGCCACCGGCAGCGGCATCACCGCCAGCAGGTCGCCCAGCCAGCGCCGCAGCGGCAGGTACTCGCCGAAGGGCACCAGGTGCCGCTTGTAGTAGACGCCCCCGCCCGCTCCCACATGCAGCACCCCGTTGTAGTAGCGCCAGTCCTCGCGGTCCAGTACCGGAATGCCGACCAGCAGATCACTGTCGGCGGCCGCCGCCTCGCGCCGGAGCTGCGCCAGGAAGCTGTCGGCCACCTCGTGCAGAAAGGCCGGAATGGCCGTCTCCGGCCACACCACCAGTTGCGCATGCCAGCCCGGCGCGCGCCACTCGTTGCGGGTCATGAGCAGGTAGCGTTCCAGGGTGGCGAGCCGTTCCTCGGGCTGCCACTTGCGCTCCTGGGGGATGTTGCCCTGGATCAGGCTCACCCGCAGCGGCTCGCCGTCCGTCTCCGTCCATTCCACCGGCCTGAGCAGGGTGCCGAGCAGCGGCAACAGGAGCACCAGTGCCCAGGCCATCGGGCTGCGGCCGGCGCGCCGCAGCAGCAGGGCCAGCGCACCGGCCAGCGCCGCTGCCGCCATGCCCACCCCATACACCCCCACCAGCGGCGCCATGCCGGCCAGCGGTCCGTCGATCTGGCTGTAGCCCAGGCTCAGCCAGGGGAAGCCAGTGAACAACCGGCCGCGCAGCCACTCCGCCAGCAACCACAGGGCCGGGAAGAGCAGCAGCAGGCTCGCGGCCTCGGATCGGCGCCACCAGGCCAGCAGGGCGGCAACGGCGGCGGGGAACAGGGCCAGGAAGGCGGCCAGCAGGGCGGCAACGGCGATCGCGACTGGCAGGGGGGAATGGCCAAACACGTGGATGCTGACATGCACCCACGAAACTCCGGCACCGAACAGGCCAAGACCGAACAGCCAGCCATGAAGAAAGGCCGCGCGCACGCCTTGCGGCCGCCACAGCAGCCACAGCGCCAGCGCAGCAACCGGCAGCGGGTGCAGCCCGAAGGGCGCAAAGCCCGCCACCGAGACGGCGCCCAGCAGCGGCGGCAACAGCCAGCGTGCCAGCACCCCGTTCACGCCCTTCCCGCCTCAGCCCGCAGCGGAGGCATCGGAGGCCGGCAGGGGTTCCGGCAGTTCCAGTTCCAGCATGTGAATGCGACGGGTATCGGCGCGCAGCACCCTGAATCGCAGGCCGTCCAGGGTCACCGTTTCGCCGCGCTTGGGCAGGTGGCCGAAGGTACGTGCCACCAGGCCGCCGATGGTGTCGAACTCCTCGTCGTCGAGATGGGTCCCGAAATACTCGTTGAAGTCCTCGACCGGCGTGAGCGCCTTGACCACATACCGGGTATCCGAACGGCGCAGTATGAAGCTGCCTTCCTCGATGTCGTGCTCGTCGGCGATCTCGCCAACGATCTGCTCCAGCACGTCCTCGATGGTGACCATGCCGGCGACCCCGCCATACTCGTCGACCACGATGGCCATGTGATTGCGACTGGCGCGAAACTCCTTGAGCAGCACGTTGAGGCGCTTGCTCTCGGGAATGAACACCGCCGGCCGCATGACGTCGCGGATGTCGAAGCCGGCGGACTCGTCCAGCCGGTAGCGCAGCATGTCCTTGGCCAGCAGGATGCCGACGACCTCGTCGCGGCTCTCGCCAATGACCGGAAAGCGGGAGTGGCCGGATTCGATGATCACCGGCAGGATATCCTCCGGGCTGTCATCGCGCTCCACCACCACCATCTGCGCCCGCGGGATCATGATGTCGCGGACCTGCATGTCGGCGACCTGCAGCACCGCCTCGATCATGGACAGGGCATCGGCATCGAACAGGTTCCGGCGCTGAGCGTCGCGCAGCAGCTCGATCAGCTCCTCGCGATTGCGGGGCTCGCCCGAGAAGGCCTGGCTCAGTCTCTCCAGCCAGGACTTCTGCCCGGAACCGTTGCTGGATCGGTCTTCGTTCATGTTGCCTCGAACAGGTTGCACAGGGCCCGATGCCACGCACGCATGGCATCGGGTCCTGGGCCGCCCTCAGTAAGGATCACCATAGCCCAACCCGGCAAGGATCTCGCGTTCCAGAGCCTCCATGCGCTCGGCCTCTGCGGCCTCCAGGTGATCGTGACCCTGCAGGTGCAGCATGCCGTGCACCAGCATATGCGCCCAGTGCGCGTCTGGCGTCTTGCCCTGCGCCTTCGCCTCGCGTGCCACCACCGGTGCGCACACTACCAGATCGCCGATCAGGGTGGTGGGGACGCCCGGCGGCGCCTCGAAGGGAAAGGACAGCACGTTGGTCGGCCCCTGCCGGCCACGGTAGCGCGCGTTGAGTTCCGCGCTCTCCGCCTCGTCGACGATGCGCACCGTCACCTCGGCCGGTCGCGCCCGCAGCCAGGCGGCCTGCGCCCAGCGCCGGACATCGGCAGCCGCAGGCAAGTCCCCGGCAGCACTGGCGACCTGCAGGTCGACCTCGACGTCGGCGCGGATCTCAGGAAGCATCGTCCCCGTTCCCCTGACGATAGCGGTCGTACGCGGAGACGATGCGCTGCACCAGCGGATGCCGCACCACGTCGCGGGCATTGAAGAAGGTGAAGTTCACACCCTCGATGTCGCGCAGCACCTCGGTGGCCTGGCGCAGCCCGGACCGGGTGCCGCGCGGCAGGTCGATCTGGGTCACGTCGCCGGTCACCACCACGCTCGACCCGAAGCCGATGCGGGTCAGGAACATCTTCATCTGCTCGACGGTGGTGTTCTGCGCCTCGTCGAGGATGATGAAGGATTCGTTCAGGGTACGCCCGCGCATGAAGGCCAGCGGCGCCACCTCGATGATGTTGCGCTCGATCAGCCGCGCCACCTGCTCGAAGCCCAGCATTTCATAGAGGGCGTCGTACAGCGGCCGCAGGTAGGGATCGACCTTCTGCGCCATGTCGCCGGGCAGGAAACCGAGCCGCTCGCCGGCCTCCACCGCGGGCCGGACCAGGATCAGCCGCCGCACCTGTTCGCGCTGCAGTGCATCCACGGCACAGGCCACCGCAAGATAGGTCTTGCCGGTACCGGCCGGACCGATGCCGAAGTTGAGATCGAAATCACGGATGCCGGCCAGGTAGCGGCGCTGGTTGGGACCGCGGCCGCGGATCTCGCCGGCACGGGTGCGGATGACGACTTCCTCGGTATCGGCCGCCTCTTCCCCGGTCTCGGCCTCGGCCTGCTGCAGGCACAGGTGCACGCGCTCGGGCGTGAGCGGGCTGCGTCCGGCCTCGTCGTACAGCGCCTGCAGCACGGCACCGGCGCGCCGCGCCGCGGCCGGCTCGCCGATGACGTGAAAGCGGTTGCCGCGGTTGTTGATCTCGACTCCGAGCCGGCCCTCGATCTGTCTGAGGTTCTGGTCGAACTGGCCGCACAGTTGCGCCAGCCGCTCGTTGTCGGCCGGCTCCAGGGTGAGATCATGTACGGCGGGTTTCGGGGTCAAGGCAGGATCAGGTCAAGAGCGCGTATTCAGGCCCAGTTGGCAGCGGAATCGCCGGCAGGCTCGTCCAGGCCCAGCAGCTCGCCGCGCAGCGAGTTCGGCAGCGCCTCGGTGATGCGCACGCGCACGAAACGTCCGACCAGTGCGGCATCGCCATCGAAGTTCACCACGCGATTGTTCTCGGTGCGGCCTGCGATCTGCCGCGGATCCTTGCGCGAGGGGCCTTCGACCAGAATCCGCTGCTCGCTGCCGACCATGCCGGCGCTGATGGCCGCGGACATCTCGCTGATGCGTGCCTGCAGCCGCGACAGCCGCGACTTCTTCACCGACAACGGCACATCGTCGGGGAGTGCGGCTGCCGGGGTGCCGGGGCGGGGACTGTAGATGAAACTGAAGGAGGCATCGAAGCCGATGTCCTCGATCAGCGCCATGGTGGCCTCGAAGTCGGCCTCGGTTTCGCCGGGGAAGCCGACGATGAAATCGGACGACAGGCTGAGATCCGGTCGTGCCTCGCGCAGGCGACGCACGATGGCCTTGTATTCGAGCGCGGTGTGATTGCGCTTCATCAGCGCCAGGATGCGATCCGAACCCGACTGCACGGGCAGATGCAGATGACCGACCAGCTCGGGTATCTCGGCATGGGCCTGGATCAGGCTGTCGTTCATCTCCAGCGGATGTGAGGTGGTGTAGCGGATGCGGTCGATGCCGTCGATGGCGGCAACATAGGTAATGAGCAGGCCGAGATCGGCGATCTCGCCGTCGTGCATCGGGCCACGATAGGCATTGACGTTCTGGCCCAGCAAGGTGATCTCGCGCACGCCCTGTTCGGCCAGCGCCGCGACCTCGGCGATGATGTCGTCGAAGGGACGGCTGACCTCCTCGCCACGGGTATAGGGCACCACGCAGAAACTGCAGTACTTGCTGCAGCCTTCCATGATGGAGACAAAGGCCGTCACGCCGTCGGCCCGCGGCTCGGGCAGACGATCGAACTTCTCGATTTCGGGAAAGGAGACGTCGACCACGGGCTGCCGTTCCGCCTCGAGCGCGTCCAGCATCTCCGGCAACCGGTGCAGGGTCTGGGGCCCGAAGACCAGGTCCACGTAGGGCGCGCGCTCGCGCAGGGCCTCGCCCTCCTGGCTCGCCACGCAGCCCCCGACGCCGATCACCAGCTCCGGCCGCGTACGCTTCCAGTCCTTCCACTGGCCGAGCTGCGAAAAGACCTTTTCCTGCGCCTTTTCCCGGATGGAACAGGTGTTGAGCAACAACACATCGGCCTCTTCCGGCCTGGCTGTCAGTTCCAGGCCGCGCGCGGAACCCAGCACGTCGGCAATCTTCGCCGAATCGTACTCGTTCATCTGGCAGCCGAAGGTCTTTATGTAAAGTTTCTTCATGTCACTAAGGGGTGAGGCGTGAGGCGAAGGGAGCCAGTGCCTGCCCCTCACGCCTCACTGCCTCACGCCTCACTCGAATAACTTGAGTCGGCCTGTAAGCCGGGTTCTGTCGAAGACAGCCATTCATCTGGGATGCCCGTCACCGGACACCTCTAGCGACCTACCCGGGATCGGCGCGGGCCACGCCATCGATCCCCTATTTGGTCTTGCTCCAGGTGGGGTTTACCGTGCCGCGGCGTGTTGCCACCCGCGCGGTGCGCTCTTACCGCACCTTTTCACCCTTGCCTGTGCCCGAAGGCCATCGGCGGTCTGTTTTCTGTGGCACTTTCCGTGGGCTCGCGCCCCCCAGGCGTTACCTGGCACCCTGCCCTGCGGAGCCCGGACTTTCCTCGAGGGCCTGGCCCCCGCGGCTGTCCGACCGACTCGAACCAAAGATTGTACCATGGGGTCGAACAACCGGAAATCAATGAGTTGTATCAACGCCGCCGGTAGGTCAGCCGGCCCAGCACCCGGTTCAGGGGATTGTCGCGATCGAGGAAGGGCAAGGGTGGCGTGCGCCGCACCCCCAACCGCAACCGGAGCTGGCGCAGGCCGGCATGATTGGGATCGATGCGCAGACCGCGGCCGATGGCCGCGCAGGCCTCGCGGCGCTGGCCCAGCTTGATGTGGGCGCGGGCCAGACATTCGTGGGGCTCGGCAAACAGCAGCGCCAGCGCGGCCGCCTCCTGGCACAGCGCCAGCCCGTGCCGCTCGCCGACCATCACCAACGCCAGCCCCTCCCAGGCGCGCACCCGGGCATAGGCCGGGGTCTCCCGGTCCAGCACCCGGCTCGCCAGTGCAAAGCTGCGCACCGCGGCCTGCCAGTTGCCGGCGCCGGCCTCGGCGACGCCGCGATCGAAGTCGGCCACCGCCGGCCCCATGGACAGATCGAGAACTTCGTTCATCATCGCCTCCCTGCTGTCGAATCCCGAAACCGTTCCTTTCAGAACCCCATGCGCTTCCATGGCGTGGGGCGCCGCCAATCATGACCCATTGCCGCGCCCGGCGCCAGTTTGCGCCGGGCTGCATCCGGATGCAACGCAGAGTACGCGGAGACGCGGAGGACACCGGGCAGAAAGGGCAATGAAAACCCTGTCCATGCGCACCGAGCGCTTCAATGCTGCCGTCATGGCAAGCGCACCGACCGTGCTCGCTGCCATGACCGACA
>NZ_JALTON010000030.1 GCF_027000115.1 Thiohalobacter sp.
CGGATTTTCGCTCGGCCTCGGGGGTGCTTCACTCAAGCCGTAGCGACGGCTACGGCTTTCGCTCCAGCATCCCCCGAGCCCGGCTGCAAATCCGCCATCATCCGCAGCCCCTGGTGCAATATGCGGGGTAGCGCAGACGCTATCCCGCGGCCCGGTCCTGCTGCTACCATCCAGCTCATGTCGATACGCCACAAGCCTCTGAAAAACATCGCGCTGCCGCTGGTCATGCTGCTCATGCTGGGTGGCTGCGGCACGGAGCCCGAACCGCCCGTACCGCGCAGCCGCGGCCAGAAGCCGGTGGCGGTCGAAACCCGGGTGGTCACGACCCAGGCGGTGGCCCTGACCCGCGAACGCACCGGCCGCCTGCGCGCACGGCGGACCACCCGCCTGCACAACGAGGAGGCCGGCCGCATCCTGGAACTGCCGGTGTTCGAGGGCGACGCCGTGACGGCCGGCCAGCGCCTGGTCCGCCTCGACGACCGCTTGCTGCGCGCCGAACTGGCCAAGGCCGAGGCCGAACGCGAACGCGCGCGCCAGGATCTGGCCCGGATCACCCGGCTGGCGCGGCGCAACCTGGCCTCGGACGACCAGCGCGAGATCGCCGAAACCGCGCTCAAGGTGGCCGAGGCCGAGGTCGCGCTGCTGCGTACCCGCCTGGGCTATACCGAGATCCGCGCTCCCTTCGCCGGCGTCGTCAGCGAACGCCGCGCCGAACCCGGGGACGCCGTCTCCGCCTTCACACACCTGCTGACCCTCATCGATCCGGGCTCGCTGGTGGTGGACGTGGCGGTTTCGGAGCGCCTGCTGGCCGAACTCGACCCCGAGGCAGCGGTCGAGGTGCGTATCGACGCCCTCGGCGACCATCCCTTCACCGGCCGCATCAGCCGGGTCTTCCCGACCATCGACCCGGCCAGCGGCCAGGGCCGGGTGGAGGTGCGGCTGGATCCGCTGCCCGAGGGCGCGCTGCCCGGCCAGCTCTGCCGGGTCCGGCTGGGCGCGCCGCCGCAGCAACGGCTGGTGGTCCCGATGGCCGCGGTGCGCCGGGACAATGCGGGCAGCCACGTCTACCGGGTCGAGGACGGCAAGGCGCTGCGCACCCCGGTTCGGACCGGCGCCCTGCTCGGTGACCGCGTCGAGATCCTCGATGGCCTGGCGCCCGGCACGCGTATCGTCACCCGCGGCTTCCTGGGCCTGGCCGATGGCCGGCCGGTGCGCGAGGCCGGCGCGAGCAGCGACCACACGCCATGAGCAGCGCCCGCGGCCCGCAGGCCTTGCTGCGCAGCGGCGGATTGGCGGCCTGGTCGATCCGCCACCCCATCGGCGTGACCCTGATCGTGCTGGCGCTGGTGGTGGTGGGCGTGCTGGTCTACCAGCGACTGGCGGTGGACCTGCTGCCGCACATCATCTATCCGGAAATCCGCGTGCGCATCCTCGACCCGGGGGTGCCCGCGCGGATCATGGAGGACCAGGTCACACGCCAGGTGGAGGAACAGCTCGCCATCACCGAGGGTGCCATCTCGGTACGCTCGCGCAGCAGCGCAGGGGCCTCGTCCGTCGACCTGTCCTTCCCCTACGGCACCGACATCGACGCCGCGCTGCGTGATGCCAGCACCCGGCTGGATCGCGCCAAGCGCTTCCTGCCGGACACCATCGACCCGCCCATCATCTACAAGCGCGACCCCTCGCAGATCCCGGTGGCGGAGTTCGTGGTCAGTTCCGAGCTGCGCGATCCGGTCGCTCTCCGTGACTGGGTCGACCATGTGTTCGCCAAGTGGTTTCTCAACCTGCCCGGGGTGGCGGCGGTGGAAGTGGGCGGCGGCCTGATCCGGGAAATCCAGGTGCTGCCGGACCTGGAACGGCTGGCGGCCGTGGGCCTGACCCTGGAGGACCTGGAGGAGGCCATCCGCGAGGGCAACCGCGAGTTGCCGGGCGGACGGCTGAGCACCGGCAGCCGCGAATACGGCACGCGCACCGCGGGCCGCTTCGACTCGGCGGCCGGCCTGCGCGAGCTGCCGCTGGTGCTGGCCGACGGCAGCATCCTGCCGCTGGCCGAGGTGGCACAGGTGCTGGATACCCACGAGGACGAACGCCTGCGTGTACGTTTCAATCGCATCCCCGGGGTCAAGATCTCCATCCAGAAACAGCCGACCGCGAACACGGTAGCGGTGGTCGATGCCGTCAACGAGCGGCTGGCCTGGATGCGCGCCAGCGGCCTGTTGCCGGCCGACGTGGCGGTGCACCCGGTCGCGGACCAGGCGGTCCATGTGCGCCAGGCGCTGGACAACGCGCGCATGGCCGCGCTTTCCGGCGCCTTGCTGGCCATGCTGGTGGTATACCTGTTCCTCGGCGACCTGCGCCGCACCCTGATCATCGGTAGCGCCATTCCCATCGCCCTGCTGGTCACCTTCATCGCCATGGCCCTTGGCGGCCTGACGCTGAACATCATGACCCTGGGCGGGCTGGCCGTGGGCATCGGCATGCTGGTCGACAGCACCATCGTGATGCTGGAAAACATCCAGCGTCATCAGCGCATGGGCGAGGCGCCGGCCGAGGCCGGCGTGCAGGCCGCACAGGAGGTCAACAGCGCCATCGTCGCCGCCACGGCCACCAATCTCGCCGCCATCCTGCCCTTCCTGTTCATCGGCGGCCTGGTCGGCCTGCTGTTCCGGGAACTGATCTTCACCGTGGCCTCGGCCGTGTTTGCGGCCATGCTGGTGGCGCTGACCCTGGTGCCGGCCTGGGCGGCCAACTTGGGGCTCGGCGGGCGGACACCTAGCTGGCGCCAGCGGCTGGATGCCGGCATGGCCTGGCTGGGCGACCGCTACGCCGCCCTGCTTACATGCCTGCTCGAGCGGCGAACCTGGCAGTGGCTGGTGCTGGTCCTGTTCGTCGGCCTGTTCGCCTGGAAGGTGCCGCCCTGGCTGGAAGAGAAACAGATCTTCCTGCCACCGCTGGACGACGGCCGGGTCTATGTGGGCATCACCGGTGACCCCGGCACCGCGCTGGAACCCATGGATGCCAGCGTGCGCCGGCTGGAGCAGCTTTTCCTGTCGCGACCCGAGGTGCGCGATGTGTTCGTGGTCACCGGCGGCTTCATCTTCGGCCGCACGGAACGCGAGCTGCCCAGCCGGGCGTCCATGTACGTACAGCTCCATCCGGATGCCCGGGGCCGCTATGACTCGCAGGCATGGATCCGCAACATGAGCGGCGAGATCGAGCGACTGGGGCTGGCCGGCTACCGGGTGCGCATGAAGGTGCGCGGTCTGCGCGGTCTGCGGGTCGGTGGTGGCGACGACGACATCACCCTGCGCATACAGGGCGCCGATCTGGATGTCCTCCATGCCCTGGGCCGGCGCATCGCCGATCTCCTCGAAGCGGTGCCGGGCCTGCGCAACGCCACCTTCTCCGGCGAGGAGGTTCACCAGGAACTGGCCATCGAGGTTGATCGCGCACGCGCGGCGCTTCTGGGCCTGTCGGTGCAGGAGATCGGCGACGCCGTGGGCCTGGCGCTGCAGGGCCGGGTGGTCAGCGACTACGTGGAAGGCGACCGCAAGTTCGACATCCGGCTGCGGCTGCCGCACGCGGTGCTCGGAGGGGTGGACGATCTCCGTGGTCTGGTGCTGTTCGCCGGCAATGGCAGGCACAGCGAGGTCCGCCTCGGCGATGTCGCCGAGGTCGGACTGGTGGATGCCCCGGTCACCATCCTGCGCGACCAGCAGCAGCGCACGGTCGAGGTGACCGCGTCACTCACCGAGGCGCGCACCCTGGACGAGATCCAGGCCGATGTGGCAGGACGTCTGGCCAGTATCGACCTGCCGGACGGCTACCGTATCTACGATGCCGGTGTGTTTCGCGAACTGGAGAAGGGACGCCGCACCAGCCAGACCCTGCTGGGGCTGGCGCTGTTTCTGGTATTCGTGGTGATGGCGGTGCAGTACGAGTCGCTGCGCAACCCCCTGGTGATCCTGCTCGGCGTGCCCTTTGCCGCCACTGGTGCGGCCTGGGCACTGACGGCCTTCGAGACGCCGCTGTCGATGCCGGTATGGCTGGGGCTGATCATGCTGGCCGGCATCGTGGTCAACAATGCCATCGTGTTCGTCGAATACATCGAGCTCGCGCGCGAACGCGGGCTTGGTTTCGCCGAGGCCGTGGCCGAGGCCGGCGCCCAGCGCCTGCGGCCCATTCTCATGACCACGCTCACCACCGTGGTGGGCCTGCTGCCGCTGTCGCTCGGCCTCGGCCAGGGCTCTGAGATGCTGGCACCGCTGGCACAGACCATGATCTGGGGGCTGAGCTATTCCCTGGCCGTGACCCTGCTGTTGATCCCGGTGCTCTACCACTGGCTGCATCGCGGCGAGCGGGCGCAGCCGGCGAAGTCCGGATCCGTAACTGCGGTATAGTGTGTGGTGACAGAGGGAGGGAGGAACCGGAATGAGCGAAAAGAAACCCGTCATCAGCGACGACCCGCTGTACCAGTTGCTGCGTGACAGCAAGACCGGAGAGTTCAACGAGCGCCGTGCCGCGGGCGAGACCTGTACCCTCAGCGGCGTCGACCTGCGCGGCGTCGATCTCCGCGGCCTCGATGCCCGCGGTTTGGATCTTTCCAGCAGCTACCTCCGTCAGGCCGACCTGCGCGGCATCGACTTCTCCGAAACCAATCTCGAGGGCGCCAGCATCCACGGCTCCAAGATCTCGGGCTGCTTGTTCCCGGCCGAGCTCGCGCCCGAGGAGATCGCCCTGTCGCTCGAACACGGGACGCGCATGCGCTATCGGCGCTGACCTGGCAGCCTGTCGGACTTAGGCGATCGTAGCGAGCAGGGTGGGAGAGCGAGAACGAATCTTCACGATTTCGAGGCGCATCATGTGACATTGCTCCGAGAAAGCGGGGCGATTCGGTCCGCTCTCCCATCGGCGCAGTAGATTGGCCCTGAGTCCGACAGGCTGCTAGCGGGCTTTCACCGTGTAAAGGGCCACCCAGCTTGCATGCCGGAAGGGCGCGGCCGCGACCAGGGGCGCAGCCGAATCGAGCGCCTCGCGGAAGGCGCCCTGCGGGGCCGGATCCAGGCCCTGTTGCTGCAACCGGCGGGTGACCGTCAGCAGGACCGCCGGCGGTGCGGGGAGGGCATCGTCGGCCACTGCGGCGCGGCCACCCCCCCAGGGCAGGCCGTGGTCGTTGCCCAGCCGCCAGCGGCCATGGGCGTAGAAGCGCCGCCAGGCCTCGGCCGCCAGCGCATGCGCCGTCTCCAGCATGTCCCGCCGTCCGGCGAGCCGCGCCAGATCGACCTGGGCGGCGGCCATCAGCGCCAGATCCTCGAGCGTGGCGGACGCGCCCTCGGGCGTGCGCTGCCAGCCGCCCGGGCCGTGGAACAGCCGCAGCAGGGTGGCGCCCTGGCGCCGGGCGCGTTCGGCCCACACCCGGCCACCATCGCCGGGCAGAACCTCGGCGGCCGCGACCTGGGCGCGCAATACCAGGGCATTCCAGGCCGCCAGCCGCTTGTCGTCCAGCGGCCGTGTCCGCTGGCTGCGCACCGCCAGCAGCCGCGCCCGCAGGTTGGCCCACCAGCGGCGGATCTCGTCCGCGCTCACGCCCTCTATCGCGGCCTGTTCGGCGACGCTGCGCTGCGGCACCGGCAGATGGCCTGCCTCGAAGGGTGCGGGCCGGTCCAGGCCCAGCCAGGCATCGAGCCGGGGCCGCTCGGCAGGCGGCACCTGCGCGCGCAGCCGTTCGGCATCCCACAGATAGACGCCGCCCTCGACACCCTGCTCATCCTGCGCGCTGAAGCTGGACCAGTAACCGCCCTCCGGCGCGGCCAGGGCAGTTTCGATGAATGTCAGCGTCTCGCGACCGATCTCCAGCCAGTCGGGACGTCCCAGTTGCGCGCCGGCCAAGAGGTAGAGCCGGGCAAGCTGGGCGTTGTCGTAGAGCATCTTCTCGAAGTGCGGGGTATGCCAGCCGGGGTCGGTGGCATAGCGGAAGAAACCGCTCTCGAGATGGTCGCACAGCCCCCCGGCGGCCATGCGATCGAGGGTCAGGGTCAAGGCCTGGCGCAGGTCCGGATCGGGTCGCTGCGCCAGCCGCTCGAGCAGCGCCAGCCACTGCGGCACCATCGGGAACTTCGGTCCCTGCCCGAAACCGCCGTCGAACTCGTCGAACCGCCCCAGGGCCTCGGCCAGCAGTCGCTCGCCCAGATCGTCCGTGCGCACCGGGCCATGGATCTCGGCCCGGGGCAGGGCGAGACGGGCGGCGGCGCCCTGGGCGAGCTCGGTCAGGCCTTGCGGATCCTTGCGCCATTCGCCGACCAGTCTGCGCAGGAGGCCGGCGAAATGCTCGCGCGGCAGGTACACGACACCCACCAGCGGGAAACCGTCGGGCGTGAGAAAGACGTTGAGCGGCCAGCCGCCCGCGCCCCGGGTGTGCTCGACAAAGTCCATCAGCAGGGCGTCGAGATCGGGATGCAGCTCGCGGTCGAGCTTGACCGGCAGGTAGTGTTCGTTGAGCAGCGCAGCGATCTCCGGATCCCGGAAGCTCTCGCGCTGCATGACATGGCACCAATGGCAGCTGAAGTAGCCGCTGGAAATGAAGATCAGGCGACCCTCCCGGCGGGCCTGCGCCACCACGCCGGGGTACCAGCGCTGCCAGGCCACGGGATCGTCCGCGTGCATGGCCAGATAGGGCGAGGGCGCGCCGGCGAGCCGGTTCTCCAGCGCCGTCGCCGCCAGCGGCAACCCGATCAGGGCGCAGGCGAGCAGGAGGCGAATGACGGGGTTCATGGATGACCGGCCCGGCAGGGAAAGATGTCCCGCGCCCGACCGATTCGCCACGGCAGCAGCAGAAGGCATCCCGGCTCAGCGGCGGTCCGCGCCATCCTCTTGCGCATCACTGCCCCCGGCCGCCGCTTCCTCGGCCTCGATGCGGTCGAGCGCCTCGTCCATCTCTGCCTCGGTGAGAGGGCGGTCTTCCTCGTCCTCTTCCCCGGCCGCGGCAGCGCGTCGCCGGAGAAATACCCTGGAGGCGAAGATGCCGACCTCGAACAGCAGCCACATGGGCAGGGCCAACAGGGTCTGGGAAATGACGTCGGGCGGGGTGAGCAGCATGCCGATCACGAAGGCGCCGACCACCACGTAGGGCCGTTTGGAAGCCAGTGCCTCCGGCGTGGTCATGCCCAGCCAGACCAGCACGAAGGTCGCCACCGGCACCTCGAAGGCCGCGCCGAAGGCAAAGAACAGCATCAGCTCGAAATCGAGATACTTGCCGATGTCGGGCGTCACCGCCACGCCCTCCGGCGCGGTGCCGGTGAGGAAGATGGACAACAGCGGCAGGATGACGAAATAGGCGAAGGCCGCACCGAGATAGAACAGCAGGGTGCTGGACACCATCAGCGGCAGCACCATGCGCCGCTCGTGACGGTAGAGGCCCGGAGCGATGAAGGCCCAGGCCTGGTTGAGGATATAGGGCATGGCGATGAAGATCGCCAGCACCAGGGTGGCCTTGAGCGGGATCAGGAAGGGGGCGATCACCTCCACCGCAATGAGCGAGGTATCGGCGGGCAGATGCCGCGTCAGCGGATCGGCCAACAGAGAGAAGATGCGGTTGGCGAAGGGGCTGAGTGCCAGGAAGATGACCAGCACCGCCAGCACCATGCGCATCAGCCGGTCGCGCAGCTCCAGCAGATGCGACATGAAGGGCTGTTCCTGGTCCTCGACCGGTGCCTCGGGCTTATCGGGAGGTGTGGTCACGATCGCCCTGTGGGGTATCCATGGCGGGCAGTTCCGGCTGCTCGGGCGCGGACTGCGGCTCGGCTTCGGGGGCGGCGGCGGGCTTCTGCGGCTCGGGCTTCAGCAGACGTTCGCCCTGGGCAGCGAGGCCTTCGGTTTCTTCAATGATCTCGTGCAGACCGGCGGACTCGGCCTGGCGGGCGAGCTGCTGCTTGAGTTCCTCGGCTGCGATCTCGCGGTCGATCTCGGCCTTGACGCCGCGCAACACACTGCGTGCCTTGCCCAGCCACAGGCCCGCAGTACGGGCGAGCCTGGGCAGGCGTTCCGGCCCGACCACCAGCAGGGCGATCACCATGATGAGCCCCAGTTCCCAGAACCCGACGTCGAACATGGTCGGCTATCGGCTCAGGCCTTGTCCTTCTCTCGGGTCGCTTCGCCCTCGATGGTCTTGCCCTCGCGCGACTCCAGCTTCTCGGCGTCGGCGCCCTTTTCCTCGCCTTCCTTGACCGCGTCACGGAAGCCCTTGACCGCGGTGCCCAGGTCCGAGCCCAGGCTGCGGATGCGCTTGGCCCCGAACAGGATGAGGACGATGGCCAGGATGATGAGCAACTGCCAGATACTGATTCCCATTTCTCTCTCCTCCGCCAGTCGGCGGAATCATGTCATTTGCGGTCGCGCGCGGCCTTTTCCTCCAGGCCGGACAGGCCGAATCGCCGACCCAGCTCGGCCAGCACGTCGTCGGGTCCAAGCCCCTGATGCGCAAGCATTACCAAGGTATGAAACCACAGATCCGCGGTCTCATAAACCAGCTGCTCGCGGTCGCCGCCCTTGGCCGCGATCAGGGTCTCGGCGGCCTCCTCGCCAACCTTCTTGAGGATGCTGTCCAGGCCGCGGTGATAGAGCTGCGCGACGTAGGAGTCGTCCGGATCGGCGCCCTTGCGGGCCTCCAGGACCTCGGCCAGCCGTGTCAGGATATCGCTCATGCGTACCTACCCATGTCGGTCCGAGTCAGGCCGGCGCGCAGGAGGGAGACGCACCGGGCCGGCCGGACATTCCGGCGTTCACTTGCGGTAGATCCGGTCCGGATCCTTGAGCACCGGCGCCACCGGCACCCATTGGCCGTCCTCGAGCCGGAAATAGAAGCAGCTGCGCCGCCCGGTATGGCAGGCGATGCCACCCTTCTGCTCGATCTTCAGCAGCACCACGTCCTTGTCGCAGTCCACCCGGATCTCGGCGACCTTCTGTACATGACCGCTTTCCTCGCCCTTGTGCCACAGCCGGCCGCGCGAGCGCGACCAGTACACCGCCTCGCCCCGCGCGACGGTCAGTGCCAGCGACTCGCGGTTCATCCAGGCGAACATCAGGATCTCTCCCGTTTCCGCGTCCTGGGCGATGGCCGGTACCAGGCCGTCCTCGGTCCATTTGATCTCGTCGAGCCAGTTCATGGCGCGAAAACCCGACGCAGAGGCGCAGAGGCGCCAAGAGCACAAGGATTACACCCCGCATCCGTCCCGGTCAAACCCGGATTGGCAATCGGGCTGCAATGGGTTCCCCCACCACGAAAGACATGAATCTCTTCGCGTCCTTGGCGCCTTTGCGCCTCTGCGTTGGGGCATTTTGCCTTCATAACCGGACTTCGATGCCTGCGGCGGCCATGTGTTCCTTGGCTTGGCGGATGCTGTATTCGCCGAAATGGAAGATGCTGGCGGCGAGCACGGCATCGGCGCGGCCCTCGGTGACGCCTGCCACCAGATGATCGAGATTTCCCACGCCGCCCGAGGCAATCACCGGCACCTCGACGGCATCGGCCACGGCACGGGTCAGCGGGATGTCGAAACCGGCCCGGGTGCCGTCGCGATCCATGCTGGTGAGCAGGATCTCGCCCGCGCCCAGCGCCACCATGCGCCGGGCCCAGTCGATGGCGTCCAACCCGGTGGGCTTGCGGCCACCGTGGGTGAAGATCTCCCAGCGCGGCGGTTCCCCGGGGGCGCTGACCTGCTTGGCATCGATGGCCACCACGATGCACTGGGAACCGAAGCGCTCCGCCGCCTCGCCCACGAATTCCGGGCGATGGACCGCGGCGGTGTTGATGGCCACCTTGTCGGCGCCGGCATTGAGCATGCGGCGGATGTCGCCCGGCTCGCGGATGCCCCCGCCGACGGTGAGGGGGATGAACACCTGTCCGGCGACCTCCTCGACCACGTGCACCATGGTCTCGCGCTCGTCGGAACTGGCCGTGATATCGAGGAAGGTCAGCTCGTCGGCCCCCTGCTCGTCGTAGCGGCGCGCGATCTCCACCGGATCGCCGGCGTCACGGATGTCGACGAACTTCACGCCCTTGACCACGCGGCCGGCGTCGACATCGAGACAGGGGATGATGCGTTTGGCGAGACCCATGCTGCAGTTACCGTTCCAACGCAAAGGCGCAGAGGCGCGAAGACCGCAAGGAAGTGCCGAGACGACCTTCGCTCGTCACTGGGAAATACCCCGCACCCTTTGCATCCTGGCGCCTTTGCATCAGGTGTCGGATCCCGTCAGCTCGTCCGCCAGCTTCTGCCCCTCGGCAAAGTCCAGCGTGCCCTCGTAGATGGCGCGTCCGGTAATGGCGCCGACGATGCCCTCGTCGGCGACCGCGCACAGGGCGCGGATGTCATCGATATTGGTGATGCCGCCGGAGGCAATCACCGGGATGTTGACCGCACGCGCGAGCCTGGCCGTGGCATCGACGTTGACACCGGTCATCATGCCGTCGCGGCTGATGTCGGTGTAGATGATGGCCTCGACGCCATCGCGTTCGAAGCGCTGGGCCATGTCGATGACATCGTGGTTGGAGAGCTTGGACCAGCCGTCGATGGCGACCTTGCCGTCCTTGGCGTCCAGGCCGACGATGATGTGGCCCGGAAACTCCATGCACAGGTCGTTGACGAAGTGCGGGGCGCTCACCGCCTTGGTGCCGATGATGACATAGGACACGCCGGCGTCCAGGTAGGCCTGCACCGTGTCCTCGTCACGGATGCCGCCGCCCACCTGTATGGGCAGGTCCGGATGGGCTTCAGCGATGCGGTGAATGACCTCGGCGTTGACCGGCCGGCCGGCAAAGGCGCCGTTGAGGTCCACCAGATGCAGGCGCCGGGCGCCGGCCTCGACCCAGCGACCGGCGACCGCCAGCGGGTCATCCGAAAACACGGTGTCGTCTTCCATCCGGCCCTGGCGCAGCCGCACGCACTTTCCGTCCTTGAGATCGATGGCAGGTATCAGCAGCATGTCTCCTCTTCCCCCGACGATGGTTCGTTCCGAGTCCTCCGCGTCCGCTCAGGCCGTGCCATCCCAGGCCAGGAAATTGGCCAGCAGCCGCAGCCCGGCCTGCTGGCTCTTTTCCGGGTGGAACTGCACGGCGAAGACATTGTCCCGGCCGATCGCCGAGGCAAAGCCCAGTCCGTATTCGGTCCAGCCGCGCACGTCCGACGCGCGCGCCGGATCGACATAGTAGCTGTGCACGAAATAGAAGCGGGTGCCGGAGGCGATGCCGTCCCACAGCGGGTGGGCGCAGGTCTCGACCTGGTTCCAGCCCATGTGCGGTACCTTCAGCGGCGTGCCGGCGGCGTCGGTCAGCCCCTGGGGAAAACGGCGCACCCGGCCCGGAAACAGGCCCAAGGCCCGGGTGCCCTCGTTTTCCTCGGAGAAATCCAGCATGGCCTGCATGCCCAGGCACACGCCCAGCAGCGGCCGCTGGCCTGCCTGCTCCCGGATCAGCTCGGCCAGTTCCAGCCGCTCCAGTTCCTCCATGCAGTGGCGGATGGCGCCGACGCCGGGGAACACCAGCCGCTCCGCGGCACGGATGCGCGCCGGATCCCGACTGACCTCGACCCGTCCGCCCGCGTGCTCGAGCGCCTTGGCGATCGAGTGCAGGTTGCCCATTCCATAATCGATGACGACGACGCTGCTCATGGCGATGACTGGCTGCGCGCGGGATCAGGCCGGGGCCCGTGCAGGCACCGGCGGCTCAGAGACTCCCCTTGGTCGAGGGCACCACGCCGCTCATGCGCGGATCCGGTTCCACCGCCATGCGCACGGCACGGCCGAAGGCCTTGAATACCGTCTCTGCGATGTGGTGGGCATTGCGGCCCCGCAGGCAGTCGATGTGCAGGGTCGCGGGGGCATGATTGACGAAGCCCTGGAAGAATTCGTGGACCAGGTCCACGTCGAAATCGCCGATGCGGGCACGCGGGAAGCTCACCCCGTACTCCAGGCCGGGGCGGCCGGAGAAGTCGATGACCACCCGCGCCAGGGCCTCGTCCAGCGGCACGTAGGCGTGGCCGTAGCGGCGGATGCCCTTCTTGTCGCCCAGCGCCCGGGACATGGCCTGGCCCAGGGTGATGCCGATGTCCTCGACCGTGTGGTGGGCGTCGATGTGCAGATCGCCCGTGGCGCGGATGTCGAGATCGATCAGCCCGTGGCGGGCGATCTGGTCGAGCATGTGCTCCAGGAAAGGGACGCCTGTCTCGAACCGGGCCTTGCCGCTGCCGTCCAGGTCGAGACGCACCTCGATCCGGGTCTCGAGGGTTTCGCGCCTCACGTGCGCCTCGCGCTGGCTCATTTGGAAAGGATCTCGAATTCAGTGGCTTGGGGTCAGCTTCCGGGCGGCCGCAGGCACAGACCGGACACAGCCGCCATCCTAACGGAAAAGCGGCCCCGCGCAAACCGCCGGCTGACGAATTCCGTCATGCGTGCAGCCGGAACGGGACGGCCTCGGCATCGTCGATGCGTTTGATCCCGATCAAGGTTTCTGCCCATAATGCAGTTAGCCGTGGCCGGGATCCGACCGCTTGCCGGGGGAAGCAGAAATGGGCAGCTCCACTCCATCCAGGATCGTCAGTCTTGCAGAAATGCGCACGGCCTGCGAGACCTGCAGCCTGCACGAACTCTGCCTGCCGCTGGAGCTGGCGCACGAGGACATGGAGGCGCTGGACAGCATCATCAAGCGCCGCAAGCCCTTCCAGCGCGGCGAGTTCCTGTTCCAGCAGGGGGATCCCTTCCGCGCCATCTATGCCGTCCGCGCCGGTTCGGTGAAGACCTATACCCACACCGACGATGGCCGCGAGCAGGTCACCGGCTTCCACCTGCCCAGCGAGATCGTCGGCCTCGACGCCATCACCAGCCACCAGCACCCCTGCTCGGCCCGTGCGCTGGAGACCACCAGCGTGTGCGAGATCCCCTTCGACAAGCTGGAGGAACTGGGCAACCAGATCCCCGGCCTGCAGCGCCAGCTGCTGCGCATCATGAGCCGCGAAATCCTGGAGGACCAGGACATGATGATCTGGCTGGGCAAGAAATCGGCCGAGGAGCGCCTGGCGGCGCTGCTGCTGCGCTTCTCCCGACGCTTCCAGGACCGCCATTTCTCCGCGGTCGACTTCAATCTCAGCATGTCACGTACTGACATGGCCAATTATCTGGGTCTGGCCGTGGAAACCGTCAGCCGCCTGTTCTCCCGCTTCCAGAGCGAGGGGCTGGTGACGGTGGACCGCAAGCACGTGCAGATCCACGACCTCGCCGGCCTCGAGCGCATGGCCGGCATCGACCCCGGCTGCAGCCACCGCGCCTGAAACCCGCCTGCCCCCGCAGTTTCCGCTGATTTGTTGATTTGGGTCATTGTCCGCCCGGCGGGCAATACGGACCCTTGTGCCTGTGTCATCTGCCGCAGCGGCGTTTCCCCCAGTGCGGCAGGACACACAGAGAGCGCGTACCCGGCCCCGTTCCCGCGGCCGGTCGTCAATCACTGTCCTGATGAGGTTGTCCAATGGATACATCGACCACCTACAACTACAAGGTCGTGCGCCAGTTCACCGTGATGACGGTGGTCTGGGGCATCGTGGGCATGCTGGTGGGCGTGTTCATCGCTGCCCAGCTGGTATGGCCGGCACTCAACTTCGACCTGCCCTGGCTGACCTACAGCCGGCTTCGTCCCCTGCACACCAATGCCGTCATCTTCGCCTTCGGCGGCTCGGCGCTGTTCGCGACGTCCTACTACGTCGTGCAGCGCACCTGTCAGGTCCGGTTGTTCTCGGACGGCCTTGCAGCCTTCACCTTCTGGGGCTGGCAGCTGATCATCGTGCTGGCTGCGGTGACCCTGCCGCTGGGCATCACCACCAGCAAGGAATACGCCGAACTCGAGTGGCCGATCGACCTGCTGATCACGGTGGTCTGGGTGGCCTATGCCATCGTCTTCTTCGGCACCATCATGAAGCGCCGGACCAAACACATCTATGTGGCGAACTGGTTCTATGGCGCCTTCATCCTGACCATTGCCGTGCTGCACGTGGTCAACAGCGCGGCACTGCCGGTGACCCTGACCAAGTCCTACTCGGTCTACCCCGGCGCGATCGATGCCATGGTGCAGTGGTGGTACGGACACAATGCCGTGGGCTTCTTCCTGACCGCGGGCTTCCTCGGCATGATGTACTACTTCGTGCCCAAGCAGGCGAATCGCCCGGTGTATTCCTACCGACTGTCGGTGGTGCACTTCTGGGCACTGATCTCCACCTACATGTGGGCCGGACCCCATCACCTGCATTACACCGCGCTGCCGGACTGGACCCAGTCGCTGGGCATGGTGTTCTCGCTGATCCTGCTGGCGCCCTCCTGGGGCGGCATGATCAACGGCATCATGACCCTCTCGGGTGCGTGGCACAAGCTGCGTGACGATCCCATCCTGAAATTCCTGATCGTTTCCCTGTCCTTCTATGGCATGTCCACTTTCGAGGGGCCGATGATGTCGATCAAGACGGTGAACGCGCTTTCGCACTACACCGACTGGACCATCGGTCACGTGCATTCCGGCGCACTCGGCTGGGTGGCCATGGTGTCCATAGGCGCCATGTACTATCTGTTGCCGCGCATGTTCGGCCGCGAACAGATGTATTCGATCAAGCTCATCGACCTGCACTTCTGGATCGCGACCATTGGCGTGGTGCTGTACATCGCCTCCAT
This sequence comes from Thiohalobacter sp., assembly GCF_027000115.1. Lineage (NCBI taxonomy): Bacteria > Pseudomonadati > Pseudomonadota > Gammaproteobacteria > Thiohalobacterales > Thiohalobacteraceae > Thiohalobacter > Thiohalobacter sp. The sequence goes on from NZ_JALTON010000030.1 coordinate 14,704, forward strand.
GTGGATCGCCGGCATCATGCAGGGCCTGATGTGGCGCGCGGTCAACGAGGACGGCACCCTGACCTACAGCTTCGTGGAGTCCCTGGAGGCGATGTACCCCTACTACTTCGTCCGCTTCCTGGGTGGCGCCGTGTTCCTGTCCGGCATGCTGATCATGGCCTACAACGCCATCAAGACGGCTTCCGGTCAGCGTCCGGTCGAAGCGCCGATCCCGCAGACGGCCTGAGGAGGATATCGACATGAGTCATGAAGTCGTTGAAAAAAATGTCGGCCTGATGGCCATCCTCATCCTCCTGGTCATCAGCGTCGGCGGCCTGGTGGAAATCGTGCCTCTGTTCTTCCTCAAGAGCACCACCGAGCCGGTGGAGGGGCTCAAGCCCTATACCGCGCTGCAACTCGAGGGGCGGGACGTCTACATCCGCGAGGGCTGCTATGTATGCCACTCGCAGATGATCCGACCCTTTCGGGCCGAGACCGAACGCTACGGGCACTACTCGGTGGCGGGCGAGTTCGTCTACGACCACCCCTTCCAGTGGGGCTCCAAGCGTACCGGACCCGACCTGGCCCGCGTGGGTGGCCGCTACTCGGACGAATGGCATCGGGTACACCTGATCAACCCGCGCGATGTGGTGCCGGAATCGAACATGCCCGGATTCCCCTGGCTGGCGGAGAATGTCCTCGACGGCAGGCACACGGCGAAGAAGATGGAGGTCATGCGCACCCTGGGCGTGCCCTACACAGACGCCGATATCGCCGGGGCCGCGGATGCGGTGCGCGGAAAGACAGAACTGGACGCGTTGATCGCCTATTTGCAGAACCTGGGCACGGCCATCAAGACCCGGAGGTGAAACATGGACATCGACATCAACGACATCCGCTCCCTGTTCACCGTACTGGTCTTTGCCGCCTTCATCGGCGTGTGGATCTGGGCCTGGAGCGACAAGCGCCGGCAGGCCTTCGACGAGGCAGCGAACCTGCCCTTCGCCGACGACGACACGCCTCTGGCGGCGGACAAGCAGAAGGAATCCGGTCATGAATGATTTTGCATTTTCGAGCGAGTTCTGGAACTGGTGGGTGATTGCCCTGACGCTGGCGAATATCCTGGCCTGCTGGTGGCTGATCAGCTGGACCGCGAAGAAGCGCGCCGGGGAGGCGGCCAGCGGCGAGGTTACCGGCCACACCTGGGACGAGACCCTGCAGGAGTACAACAATCCCCTGCCGCGCTGGTGGCTGTGGCTGTTCTACATCACGCTGGTGTTCGGGCTGGCCTATCTCGCGGCCTACCCCGGGCTGGGCAAGTTCCGCGGCTTTCTGGGCTGGACCGAGGAGTCCCAGTACGAGGCGGAAATGAAGGCAGCGGCAGCCAAGTACGATCCCATCTTCGCCCGCTTCGCCCAGCAGCCGATCGAGGGACTGGCAAAGGATCCGCAGGCGGTCAAGGTCGGCCAGCGGCTGTTCCTCAACTACTGCGCGGTCTGCCATGGCTCCGATGCCCGCGGTACCCGCGGCTTTCCGAACCTGGCCGATGACGACTGGCTGTACGGCGGCACACCCGAGGCCATCAAGACCTCGATTCTCGATGGCCGCCAGGGGATGATGCCGGCGTGGAAGGACGTGCTCGGTGAACAGGGCCTGGACGAGGTGACCGAGTACGTGCTGTCGCTGTCAGGCCGCGCCAGCGACGCGGCGAAGGCCAGCGCAGGGAAGGTGCGTTTCCAGACCCTGTGCGCGGCCTGCCATGGCGCCGACGCCACCGGTAATCCTGCCCTGGGGGCGCCCAACCTGACCGACGGTGTATGGCTCTACGGCGGGTCGCCGGGCAGCATCCGCAAGAGCATCGCGGAAGGGCGCAACGGCCAGATGCCGGCCCATCGCGACTTCCTCGGCGAAGACAAGGCCCACCTGCTGGCCGCTTACGTCTACAGCCTGTCGTCGTCAAAGCCCTGAACGGCCCTTCGGCGGCCCTGAAACGGCGGGCTTCGGCCCGCCGTTTCGATTTCAGCTACCGGGGCCGTCAGTGCCTGTCAGTGCGGGGTCGATCGAATCTTGTCCCAGATCAACGCCGCCATGGGGCCCGATCGACTATATTCGAATACTCTGAAGTCCTCACCGAGAGGTCAGGTTTCGATGAACGAGAAGGTCGCCTCCAAATCGTCTGCCGACATCGAGGACGTCCTCTACCAGAAGCGCCAGAAGATCTACCCGCGCGAGGTACACGGTGTGTTTGCGCGTCTGCGCACGCTCGCGGTGTTCGCGCTGCTCGGCCTCTATTACGTCCTCCCCTGGAT
>NZ_JALTON010000031.1 GCF_027000115.1 Thiohalobacter sp.
TCGCGTTGCATCGAATTAAACCACATGCTCCACCGCTTGTGCGGGCCCCCGTCAATTCCTTTGAGTTTTAACCTTGCGGCCGTACTCCCCAGGCGGTCAACTTATCGCGTTAGCTGCGCCACTAAACTCTTAAATGAGCCCAACGGCTAGTTGACATCGTTTACGGCGTGGACTACCAGGGTATCTAATCCTGTTTGCTCCCCACGCTTTCGCACCTCAGCGTCAGTCTTGGTCCAGGCAGCCGCCTTCGCCACTGGTGTTCCTTCCGATATCTACGCATTTCACCGCTACACCGGAAATTCCGCTACCCTCTACCAGACTCTAGCCGGGCAGTATCGAATGCAATTCCCAGGTTAAGCCCGGGGCTTTCACATCCGACTTACCCAGCCGCCTACGCGCGCTTTACGCCCAGTAATTCCGATTAACGCTCGCACCCTCCGTATTACCGCGGCTGCTGGCACGGAGTTAGCCGGTGCTTCTTCTGTAGGTTACGTCAAGACACCGGGGTATTAGCCCGGTGCTTTTCCTCCCTACTGAAAGTGCTTTACAACCCGCAGGCCTTCTTCACACACGCGGCATTGCTGGATCAGGCTTTCGCCCATTGTCCAATATTCCCCACTGCTGCCTCCCGTAGGAGTCTGGGCCGTGTCTCAGTCCCAGTGTGGCTGATCATCCTCTCAGACCAGCTACCGATCGTCGCCTTGGTAGGCCGTTACCCCACCAACAAGCTAATCGGACGTAGGCTCATCCTTCAGCGCGAGGTCCGAAGATCCCCCGCTTTCCTCCGTGGAGCGTATGCGGTATTAGCCTGAGTTTCCCCAGGTTGTCCCCCACTGAAGGGCAGATTCCTACGCGTTACTCACCCGTCCGCCACTCGCCAGCCAGAAAGCAAGCTTTCTGCTGCTGCCGTTCGACTTGCATGTGTTAGGCATGCCGCCAGCGTTCAATCTGAGCCAGGATCAAACTCTTCAGTTCAAGTTTGTCGGTCGCTTTGAGGGCGACCAATCCTTGCTCGATGAATTACTGTCCAGGTATTTCTGGACGCTCTTCATCGATATTTGGTTGGCATCGCAACCATCGACGTGAGCGCCCACACAAGTCACCTGATCAAATTGTTAATGAGCCTGCCGGGAGCTGCGCCCGACAAAGAAGATCTATTATGCGGTCGATCTTCTGCTTCGTCAACCCCTTGGGGGTTGGTTTCCCGACCGATCCAGCGGCCCGCCGGGCTGCGTCATCGATCAGGAGCCGCGCATTATACGCAGGCCCCCGGGGCCGTCAACACCCCATGACAAAATAATTTCAACCCGCCCGCCGTGGCTCGGCACGACGAGCCTTCAGGCCAGGAAAACCCGGGCAAAACGGCGCTTTCCGACCTGTACCACGACCTCGGTGCCGGGGGGCAATGAGCGGCCGGTGTCGCTGACCCGCTCGCCGTCGAGGCGCACCGCGCCCTGGCGGATCATGCGCAGTCCCTCGGAGGTGCTGGACACCAGGCCGGCGGACTTGAGCAGGTTGGGCAGCGGCAGACCTTCCTCCGGGGCTTCGAGCCGAACCTCGGGCAGCTCCTCGGGCAGCACCCCCTTCTGGAAGCGGGCGACGAATTCGGCCTGAGCTCGCTCGGCAGCGACAACATCATGGAAACGGGCAACGATCTCGCGGGCCAGCTCGAACTTGACGTCGCGGGGGTTGCGGCCCTCGGCCACGGCCCGGCGCAGGGCCTCGATCTCGGTCATGGGCCGAAAGCTGAGCAGCTCGAAGTAGCGCCACATCAGCTCGTCGGAGATCGACATCAGCTTGCCGAACATCTCCCCCGGCGGCTCGTCGATCCCGACATAGTTGCCCAGCGATTTGGACATCTTCTGCACACCGTCCAGGCCCTCGAGGATGGGCATCATCAGCACCACCTGTTGCGGCTGGCCGTACTGGCGCTGCAGCTCGCGGCCCACCAGCAGGTTGAACTTCTGGTCGGTGCCGCCCAGCTCGACATCGGCCTTGAGAGCCACCGAGTCGTAGCCCTGGATCAGCGGATAGAGAAACTCGTGGATGGCGATGGGCTGGCCGCTTCGGTAGCGCTTGTCGAAGTCCTCGCGTTCCAGCATCCGCGCCACCGTGTGACGGGCCGCCAGCTGGATCAGGTCGGCGGCGTCCATCTCGTTCATCCAGCTGGAATTGAACACCACCAGGGTCTTCTCGGGATCGAGGATCTTGAAGATCTGCTGCTCGTAGCTGCGGGCGTTCTCCAGCACCTCGTCGCGGGTGAGCGGCGGGCGGGTGGCGCTCTTGCCGGTGGGGTCGCCGATCATGCCGGTGAAATCGCCGATCAGGAACAGCACCTCGTGCCCGAGGTCCTGGAACTGGCGCAGCTTGTTGATCAGCACCGTATGCCCCAGATGCAGGTCGGGTGCCGTGGGATCGAATCCCGCCTTGATTCGCAGCGGCCTGTTTTCCTTCAACTTTTCGAGAAGCTCCGATTCGACCAGGATCTCCGCCGCACCGCGACGGATCTGTTCGAGCGCCTGTTCCGGTGTTGCCACTGACTGACTCCCTGGAATAACTGGTTGCTGGGTGCGTCGCCGAAGAAAAAGGCGCACAGGTTAACATATCCCGCGCCTGCGCCCGGCTAGCCCGCATATTGCGCCAGGGTCTGCGGATGATGGCGGATTTGCAGCCGGGTTCGGGGAGGGCTGGAGCGCAAGCCGTAGCCGTCGCTACGGCTTGCGTGAAGCGCCCCCGAGGCCGAGCGAAAATCCGCCAGGGCCGCAGCAGGATGCGGGCGGGCACAAATCGTACTCCGGGCCATGGGCAAGAAACCCGGTTCATTGCCCGCCAGGACAACAGGTTGCCTGCCGCCCGCTTCCGACCTGGTGCAATATGCGGGCTAGACTGGGAGACCCGGTCCGCAGCTCGGTTGATTCCTGTGGCACGGAAGCTGCAGATAATTCTCAGGCCGGCCGACAACCTGACTGAAGGCCGGCAAGCTATTGACTGCCGGTGCCATGGCCGCTACTGTTCGGCCCGGAGAAACACAAGGAATTTCCGTGACCTATTCGTCGCAAGTGCGCATGGACTACAAGTCGCTGCTGGAACCCGCGCGGCGACGGAAATTCGCCTCGCTCCACTGGTGGGCGCTGGGGCTTGCAGCCATCGGCGGGGCCGCCCTGTTCGTGGCCGGCCCCGAGGAGGCCACCGCTCACCGCGAGGCCGCGCTCCGAGGCGGAGAACAGGCCGTCACCCTGCCGTTGCCGGACATCACGGCCACTGCGGGGAGTCCCAGGCCAATACAGACCCCGCGCACCGCGAAGCTGAGCCTGCCGCACCCCGCGAGCTCCGAGCCGACACGGCCATCGGCAGCGGCACCCGCATCCGTTCCGAATCCGCCGGCCGTCGAGATCGATCCCGCCGTGGACGTGGCAGTCAGCACGCCGCATGCGCCAGGCGCCGAACCGGCAGGGCGCTGGGAAACCACCACCGTCCGCCCGGGCGACAGCCTGGCCCGCATCTTTTCGCGCATGAAGCTCAGCGCCCGGGAGCTGCATGACATCATGGCGCTCGGTGAACCCGTCGCCAGCCTGAAGAAGATCCACCCGGGCGAGACCCTGCGTTTCCGCATCGGCGACGACGGCCGGCTGCTGGCGTTGCAGTACGACAAGAACCGGCTGCATGGCCTGATCGTGGAGCGCGGCGACGAAGGTTTCAGCGCCAGGGAGATCGCCCGCCAGCCGGAACGCGAGACGGCCTACGCCTCGGCCACCATCGACAGCTCGCTGTTCGTCGCCGCGCAACGGGCCGGCCTCAGCGACAACCTCACCATGGAACTGGCCAACATCTTCGGCTGGGACATCGACTTCGCCCTGGACATCCGCAAGGGCGACCGTTTCACCGTGCTGTACGAGAACCTCAATCTCGATGGCGAGCGCATCGGCCAGGGCGACATCCTTGCCGCCGAGTTCGTCAACCAGGGCCGCGTCTATCGCGCCGTACGCTACACCGATGCCAGCGGCCGCACGGACTACTACACCCCCGAGGGCCGCAGCATGCGCAAGGCCTTCCTGCGCACGCCGGTGGCCTTCTCCCGCATCAGCTCGCGCTTCAGCCTGGGGCGCAGGCATCCCATCCTGAACCGCATCCGCGCCCACAAGGGTGTCGATTACGCCGCGTCCTACGGCACGCCGATCAAGGCCACCGGCGACGGCAAGGTGGTCTTCCGCGGCACCAAGGGTGGCTATGGCCGCACCGTCATCCTCGCCCACGGCAGCCGCTACAGCACCCTGTATGCGCACATGTCGCGCATCGCCCGGGGCATCCGCAACGGCAGCCGGGTGAAGCAGGGCCAGGTCATCGGCTACATCGGCCAGTCCGGCCTGGCTACCGGGCCGCACCTGCACTACGAATTCCGCATCAACGGTGTGCACCGCAATCCGCTGACGGTGAAGCTGCCGGCCGCGGCGCCCATCGACAAGCGCTACGCCGCGGACTTCAAACGCAAGTCCGCGACCCTGCTGGCCCAACTCGAACTGGTCCGCGAACGCGAGACCCAGGTCGCCCTGAACGGCAACTGAACCGGCCCCGAAGGCTCCCCCGACCCATGACGGAGCCCACCCTGTTCATCGGCCTCATGTCCGGCACCAGCCTGGACGCGATCGACGCCGTCGTGGTCGACTTCACCGATGACCGGCCGCGTCTGCTGGCGGCGGTCGCTCACCCGCTCGATGCCGACCTGCGCTCCCGCCTGCTGACCGCGCTCGCCTCCGACTGCACCGACCTCGACACCCTGGGCCGGCTGGATGCCGAACTGGGCGAGCGCTTCGCAGCCGCCGCAATCGCTGTCCGCGAGGCCGCGGGTCTCACGGCGGACGCAATCGCCGCCATCGGCAGCCATGGCCAGACACTGCGCCATCGCCCGGACCTGCAACCCGCCTTCAGCTTGCAGATCGGCGACCCGGCCCGCATCGCCGAGCGTACCGGGATCACCACCGTCGCCGACTTCCGTCGCCGCGATGTCGCCGCCGGTGGTCAGGGTGCGCCGCTGGTGCCCGCCTTCCACGCCGCCCTGTTTCGCGCACCGGACGAGGACCGCGCCGTACTCAACATCGGCGGCATGGCCAATCTCACCCTGCTGCCCGGCGACCCTGCGGCACCGGTCACCGGCTTCGACACCGGGCCGGGCAACGTGCTGCTGGACGGCTGGATCCGCAAATGCCGCGGCGAGGCCTTCGACCGCGACGGTGCCTGGGCGGCGGGCGGGCGCGTGGACGAAACCCTGCTGGCCCGGCTGCTGGAGGACCCCTGGTTTCGGAGGCCACCACCCAAGAGCACCGGCCGCGAACACTTCGACCTCGAGTGGGTGAAGCAGCGACTGCCCGCCGGCATCGCACCTGCGGACGCGCAGGCCACACTGGCGGAACTGACCGCGCGCAGTATCGCCGATGCGATCCAACAGTGGGGCAGCGGCTGCCATCGCCTGCTGGTCTGCGGAGGCGGCGCGCGCAACGGCGACCTGCTGCGGCGCCTGCAACACCGGCTCCCGGAAACCGCCGTGGAACCGACCGACGCGCATGGCCTGCCTGCGGAATGGGTCGAAGCGGTGGCCTTTGCCTGGCTGGCACGGGAAACCCTGGCTGGCCGCCCCGGTAATCTGCCCGGCGTCACCGGTGCCGCAGGCCCGCGGACCCTGGGCGCGATCTATCCGCGCTGAGTGGCGCTCAGCCCTTCCAGAAGGTGGGTGTGAACAGCACCACCACGGTCATGATCTCCAGCCGCCCGAGCAGCATGCCGGCACTCAGCATCCACTTGGAGGCGTCGGGCAGGCTGGCAAAGTTGCCGGTCGGACCCACCACATCACCCAGCCCGGGGCCGACGTTGGTCACCGACGTGACCGCAGCGGTGAGGCTGGTGACGAAATCCAGCCCCTGCATGGCCAGGCCCAGCGCCAGCAGACCGATGGTCAACCCGAAGAAGAAGGAAAAGGCGACGATGGAACGGATGACGTCGTCACCGATCTCGCGGCCGTTGTACCGCTCGCGAATCACCGCCGTCGGATGCACCAGCCGGTGCAACTGCGCGCGCAGCAGCATCCAGGCGACCTGGAAGCGGAACACCTTGATCGAGCCCGTGGTCGAGCCGGAGCAGGCGCCGACGAACATGAGATAGAAAAACACCACTGCCGCGAACGGCCCCCAGCTCTGATAGTCATGGGAGACGTAGCCCGTGGTGGTGATCACCGACACCACGTTGAACACCACGCGCGTCGCTATCACACCCAGTCCCTCGTCGCCGCGCAGCCAAAGCCAGGCAATCAACACCAGGCTGATGAAGGCCACGAAGCCCAGGAAGCCGCGCACCTGCGCGTCCCGCCACAGCAGCCCCGGCCGGCCACGCAGGGCATGAATGTAGAGGGTGAAGGGCAGCCCCCCCAGCAGCATGAACAGCACGCTGACCCAGTGAATGGCCGGTTGCGGGAAATGCCCCATGGAATCGTCATAGGTCGAGTAACCACCGGTGGAGATGGTGGTCATGATGTGGTTCAGGGCATCGAAGTCGTCCATGCCCGCCATCCGGTAGGCGAGAAAGCCCAGCACGGTCAGGCCGAGATAGATGGCTGCAATGGCGCGCGCCACGCTGGCAAAGCGCGGAAAGGCCTTTTCCGACCAGTCCGATGACTCGGACTGGAACAGCCGCATGCCGCCGACCCTGAGAAAGGGCAGGATGGCAACGCCCATGACGATGAAACCGATGCCCCCGGCCCATTGCAGCAGGGAGCGCCACAGCAGGATACCGCTGGCATGATGCTCCAGACCACTGAGCACCGTGGCGCCGGTGGTGGTAATGCCGGACATGGTCTCGAAGAAGGCATCGGTAAAACCGATGTGCTCGACAAACATCAGCGGCAACGCGGCAAAGGCGCTCACCGAACACCAGACCAGGGTGGTCAGGACAAAGGCCTGGCGGGTGCTGAGGGAAAACTCGGACTGGCGGTTGAACACCACAGCAACGGCGCCGCAAAAGGCCGTGACGGCGGCAGCCAGCATGAAGGCGTTCCAGTGCCCTTCCTGGCGCAGCATCATCAGCAGCGCGGGTACCAGCATGAGCACGCCGAGCGCCACCAGGAACAGGCCAACGATGAACAGCAGCGGCCGCAACTGGATCATGCCGGTACCGCCTGCCGTTCAGCGCTGATCGATCGGCACGTAGTCGCGTTCCTGTTCGCCGGTATAGACCTGGGTGGGACGGAAGATGCGGTTGTCCTTGAGTTGCTCGCGCCAGTGCGCCAGCCAGCCGGCACAGCGGGCCACGGCAAAGATGGAAGTGAACTGGTCCTCGGGGATACCCATTTGCAGATACAGCAGCCCGGAGTAGAAATCGACATTGGGGTACACGCCCTTGGCGCCGAGACGCTGCTCCGCGGCCTTCTCCAGCGCCAGCGCGATCTCGAACAGGGGCGTGACCTCGCCGCCGCGCTTTTCCATCAGCTCCATCATCATGTTTTGCAGGATGGTGGCGCGCGGATCCTTGACCTTGTACTCGCGATGGCCAAAACCCCAGATCTTGCGCTTGTGCTCCAGCTGCTCGTCCAGCCAGGCCTCGACGCGATCCGGCGAGCCGATCTCACGCAGCATCTGCACCACCTTCTGGTTGGCGCCGCCGTGCAGGGGGCCTGCGAGGGTACCGACCGCAGCGGCAATCACCAGGTAGGGGCTGGCCAGGGTGGAACCGGCGACCAGCGCGGCAAAGGTGGAGGCATTGATGGTGTGCTCGGCATGCAGTATCAGGCAGGCATCCATGATCCGTGCATAGTCGGGGTCCGGATCCTCGCCATTGAACATGTACAGCAGGTTCTCGGCGTAGGTCAGATCCCTGCGCGGTTCGATCGGGTCGTAGCCGTTGCGCAGGTGTTCCCACATGGCCACGATGGTGGCCATGCGGGCGAGGATCTTCACCGACATGTTGTGCACGTAGTTGAGATCCTCGCAGACATCACTGCCGGTCAGGCACTCGTCGCCGGGATAGAACATGGACAGGGCCGCGATCGCACTCTGCAGCATTTCCATCGGATGCCCGGTCTCGGGGAGGTACTTCATCATTTCCCGGATGTTGTACTTGACCCGCCGGTTGTCGCGAAGCTGATGATCGAATTCCGTCAGTTCCTTGCGGGTAGGCAAGCGTCCGTCCAGCAGCAGCATGGCCGTTTCCTCGAAGCTGCTGCAGCGGGCCAGATCGGCGATGCGATAACCGCGATAGGTCAGGATGCCGCGCTTGCCGTCGAGATCGGAAATGTTCGACTTGGTGGCGGGAACGCCTTCGAGACCCGGCAGGTATTCGCTCATGGTGCATCCTCACGCAAGTGGACGGGCAGGCGCAAAGCATAGCAAAGCGGGACCCGGAAAAGGAAAAGGGGGCGCCAGGCGCCCCCTTGATCCGTGATGCAGCGACTCAGGCCGAGAAGGAGGAACCGCAGCCGCAGGTCGTGGTCGCGTTGGGATTGCGGATCACGAATTGCGCACCCTCGAGATCTTCCTTGTAGTCGATCTCGGCGCCGACCAGATACTGGAAGCTCATGGGATCGACCAGCAGGGTCACGCCGCACTGCTCGACGGTGGTATCACCCTCGTTGATGTCCTCGTCGAAGGTAAAGCCGTACTGGAAGCCCGAGCAGCCGCCGCCGGTGATGAACACGCGCAGCTTGAGGTTGGGGTTGTCTTCCTCCTCGATCAGACTCTTGACCTTGAGGGCCGCCGCCTCGGTAAAGATCAACGGCGATTCGGTTTCGGTCGCAGCGGTTTCGCTCATTTCAGTTCTCCACAGCAAGTGCCGGATGGTTCGGAAATGGCAAAATTATCCTTTTTCCGAGTACGGCAGTCAAGAATTCCGGGTGGCCAAGCCATCCTCGCCGGCCTCGTCGATGCGGGTCACCGGTGCCGGCTCGCGGGTTCCGCGATGCACCAGGTTGCCATTGACCTCGGCCCCCATGGCCATCTCGATCAGGCTGTAATAGACATTGCCGGTCACCCGTGCCTGCGCCGCCAGCTCGACCCGCTCGGCGGCATGGACATCCCCGATGACGGTGCCGTTGAGCATCAGGGTGGGCACCTGCACCTCACCCTCGATACGACCATGTTCGCTGACCATCAGCAGGGCGTCGCCGCCCTCCGCGATCACGTTGCCCTTGATGGTCCCATCCACATGCAGGCCGCCGCTGAAGCGGATGTCGCCCTCGATCACCGTCTGCTGCCCGATCAGCGTATCGATGCGCGCCGGGCTCTTCCTGAGCTTGATTCCGAACATGGCACTGTCTCCCTGGCTGCCTCAGGCCGGCGCCTGCGGGTGCTCCGCCGGCCATTCAAAGGTCCATTCTAGCGGATCGGCGCCGCGCCGTGACGGGATCGCCTTCACAGTCACGCGCTCGGGCACGAAGCCGGGCGGGAACCGCCATTCCCCCTGGATATTCTGGAAATAGCGGAAACGGTACTTGAAATCACGGCTTGCGTCGGCGCTGATGTCCGCCTGCTCGAGCGTCTTTGCGGCCCCGCCCTGCTGGCCGGTGACCGCCAGCCGCACCCGCCCGCTCGCGACGCGGTCGTTCTTCTTGATCTGCACCAGCACCAGCCGGAACCGGTAGCCGTTCTCCAGCCCGGGGATCGGCTCGACCACGAACCCCTGGGCCTGAAGGCCGATACGGCTGGTTTCCGGGGCCATGATGCCCCGGTAGAACGTGAGTTCCTTCTGCAGGTCGTGGATCTGCTGCTCCAGCGCTGCCCGGTCACGACGGATCTCCGCGTAGGCCGCCTCGTCGACCTGGCGCGCACGCTGGAGCAGCGCCAGCGAGCGCTCGGCCTCCGCCAGACGCTCGTGTGCCGCCGCCAGTTCCTGCGCCAGTCGATCGCGCTCGGCGCCGAGCCGCAGCAGCTCGGCCTCGGCATGACTGCCGCCCATGCGATACAGTTGCCAGCCGCCGACCAGGGCCAGCACCGCGAGCAGGGCCAGCGCCATCCGAAGTTTCCAGGCACGGTAGACGAAGACCTCGGTGCGATGGGCATCCATGCGCGACGCTCAGGGCAGCAGGCCGATGCCGCCCAGGCCCAGCGCCTCGTCGAGGCCGAACATCAGGTTCATGTTCTGCACCGCCTGGCCCGCTGCGCCCTTCACCAGATTGTCGATCACGCTCAGCACCACCAGGGTGTCGCCGTCCTGGGGCCGGTGCACTGCAATCCGGCAGTGATTGGCGCCGCGCACGCTGCGGGTCTCGGGATGGGCGCCCGGCGGCAACACGTCGACGAAGGGCTCATCGCGATAGCGCGCCTCGAACAGCGCCTGCAGGTCGCGGTCGGGATCGCGCAAGCGGGCATAGAGGGTGGCATGAATGCCGCGGATCATGGGCGTGAGGTGCGGCACGAAGGTCAGTTCCACCGGCGCGCCCGTGGCGGCCTCCAGACCCTGCCGGATCTCGGGCAGGTGACGGTGGCCGGGTACGGCGTAGGCCTTGAAGGAATCGCCGGCCTCGGCCAGCAGCGTGCCCACGGCCGCCTTGCGCCCGGCGCCGCTGATGCCGGACTTGCAGTCGGCGATCAGACCCTCGGCCGACACCACGCCCGCTTCGAGCAGCGGCAGCAGGCCCAGTTGCACCGCGGTCGGATAACAGCCGGGATTGGCCACCAGCCGCGCCTCGCGGATGGCAGCGCGGTTGACCTCGGGCAGGCCGTACACCGCCTCGGCGAGCAGCCCGGGGCAGGCGTGTTCCATGCCGTACCACTGCGCCCACTGGCTGGCGTCGCGCAGGCGGAAGTCTGCAGCCAGATCGATCACCCGCGCACCGGCCGCGAGCAGTTCCGGCACCATCCCCATGGCGATGCCATTGGGGGTGGCGAAGAACACCAGGTCGCAGCGGCCGAGCCGGGCGACATCCGGCTCGCTGAAGCACAGGTCCACATGGCCGCGCAGGTTGGGGAACAGCTCGGCCACCGGGCGGCCGGCCTCGCCCCGCGAGGTAATGGCCTCCAGCCGCACCTCGGGATGCCCCGCCAGCAGCCGCAACAGTTCCACGCCGGTGTAACCGGTACCTCCGACCACGCCCACCCGAATCATGACTGCCCGAACCTCGATCGACTGTGAAACAGGCCGCCCATGGTAAAGCCTGGCCCGCATATTGCGCCAGGGGCTGGGATGATGGCGGGCACACATCGTACTCCGGGCCATGGGCAAGAAACCCGGTTGATTGTGCACCAGGACAACAGGTCGCCCCCCGCCCGCTTCCGCCCTGGTGCAATATGGGGGCGAGCCCGGCGCTTGAACACCGGCCGCGCCTTGCACCCGTTGCGGCGGCTGCCTTAGCATGAGCGGCGCACGCCGCCACGAGTCCTCCCATGTTCCACCACTTCCGCCATTCCGGCAAAGACCTGCTTTCGCCCCAGGCCTGGAAGGCGCGCATCCTGTTCTGGAGCGGCGCGGTGCTGGTGGGCCTGTTGGCGACCGGCTTCGCACTGGCCACGGAGTGGGCCAACGAGCTGTTTCGTCACGGCATCGACGACCGGCTTTGGGTCACCTTTCTGCTCTGCCCGGCCGGACTGGTGACGGTGGCCTGGCTGACCCGGCGCGTCGCGCCGGAGGCCCGCGGATCCGGCATCCCCCAGGCCATCGCCGCGCTGGACATGACCGACCATCTCAGCCGCAGCCGGCTGCTCTCCTTCCGCATTGCCTTCAGCAAGATCGGGCTGTGCCTGCTGGGCATGCTGAGCGGCGCCTCCATCGGCCGCGAGGGGCCGACCGTGCACATCGGCGCTGCGGTGATGTTCTCGCTCGGGCGCTTCGCCCACTTCCCGCACCACTACCTGGATCGCGGCCTGATTCTCGCCGGCGGTGCAGCGGGCATTGCCGCGGCCTTCAACACGCCGCTGGCCGGCATCCTGTTCGCGATCGAGGAAATGGGGCGCTCGTTCGAGGAACGCACCAGCGGCACCCTGCTCACGGCGGTGTTCCTCGCCGGCATCACGGCGGTCGCGATCCAGGGCAACTATGCCTATTTCGGGACGGCGCACGCCCAGCTCGCGCCCAGCCAGGTACTGCTGCCGATCCTGGTCTGCGGCATCCTCGGCGGCCTGATCGGCGGCCTGTTCGCGCAACTGCTGGTCGGCAGCACCTCGGCGATTGCGGCCATCGCCGGGCGACGCCCGCTGTTGCTGGCCGCGGGCTGCGGACTGGCGCTGGCGGTCATCGGCTGGCTGTCGGGCGGACTCACCTTCGGCACCGGCTACCACGAGGCCCGGGGGGTGCTAACGGCAGAGGCGGAACTGCCGGAGAGCTATTCGCTGCTCAAGATGGCCGCCACCTGGGTGTCCTATCTGAGCGGCATCCCGGGCGGCATCTTCGCACCCTCGCTGGCCGCCGGTGCCGGCGTCGGCTCGGTCTTCGCCGACTGGTTCCCGGCCTATCCGGCGGGCGCCATCATCATCCTGGGCATGGTCGGCTACTTCACCGGCGTGGTGCAGACCCCGATCACGGCCTTCGTCATCGTCATGGAGATGACCGACAACACCGACCTGCTGCTGCCGCTGATGGCCACTGCCTTCCTTGCCTACGCGACCTCGCGGATGGTCTGTCCCACGCCCATCTACCAGGCGCTGGCAAACGGCTTCCGGCCCGGGTCCGCGAAGGAACCCGCGGCCGGCGGCTGAGCAAGGCGCGTCCATTTCAGGATCGCGACCGGCCACTCCGGTATGATGGATACCGGACCCGCCCTCGCGGGCACAGCGGGAGGCCGTACATGGACCCCATCGTTCAGACCATCGCGCTCACCATGGGCGTCGCCTGGGCCAGCGGCATCAACCTCTATGCCGCCATCTTCATGCTCGGCTACCTGGGTATGACCGGAGACATCACCCTGCCGCCGGACCTGCAGGTACTCAGCGACCCGCTGGTACTGTTCGCCGCCGGCTTCATGTACTGCGTGGAATTCTTCGCCGACAAGACCCCCGGCGTGGACACCGGCTGGGACGCCATCCACAGTTTCATCCGCATTCCCGCAGGCGCGGTGCTGGCCGCGGGCGCGGTGGGTGACGTCAGCCAGGCCGCGCAGATTGCGGCGGGACTGGTCGGAGGCACCCTGGCCGCCACTAGCCACGCCACCAAGGCCGGCTCGCGGGTGCTCATCAACAGCTCGCCCGAACCCTTCAGCAACTGGGCGGCGTCCATCGGCGAGGACATCGCCGTCATCGCCGGGCTGTGGACGGCGCTGCACCATCCCTGGCTCTTCATCGTGCTGCTGGCCCTGTTTATCCTGCTGGTGGCCTGGCTGCTGCCGAGGATCTGGCGGGGCATCCGCCGCCTGTTTGCCTTTGTCGGCCGGCTGCTGGGACGAAAGAGGGAACCCGAGCCGCCGTCGGCGGGTCCCAGCCACGAGAACCGGCTGCCGCCGGGCACCAATTCCACGGGAGACCCATGAAACTCAAGGATTCACTGATCGCGCTGTTCGCCGTTGTCCTGCTCGCCGTCCTCGGCTGGATCTGGCTGTCGCCACAGGGGCTGGAGAGGGCACCCGAGATCAGCGTCACCACGCTGGATGGCGAAACCATCGACCTGGCCGAGTTGCGCGGCCGGCCCGTGCTGGTCACCTTCTGGGCCACCAGCTGTCCCGGCTGCATCAAGGAGATGCCGCATCTGATCGAGCTTTACGAGGCGTTGCATCCCAAGGGGCTGGAACTGATCGGTATCGCCATGGCCTATGATCCGCCGAATCACGTGCTCGCCATGCGCGAGGCAAGACAGATTCCCTACCCCATCGTGCTCGACACTGAAGGCAAGCATGCGTTGGCCTTCGGTGACGTGAGGCTCACCCCCACCTCTTTCCTGATCGCGCCGGACGGGCGCATCGTGCGGCACAAGATCGGCGAAATGGACATGGACGCGTTGCGCGCCCAGATCCTTGGCATGCTGCCCGGGGCCTGAAATGCACGCCGCCTACACCAGCCTGCCCTGGGTGCTCGCCTTCCACGTCATCTTCATGGTGACCTGGTTCGCCGGCCTGTTCTACCTGCCGCGGCTGTTCGTCTACCACGCCATGACCGAGGACGCCGCCGGCAACGACCGCTTCAAGATCATGGAACGAAAGCTGTTCTTCGGCATCATGACCCCCGGCGCCATTTTCACCATCGCGCTCGGCCTGTGGATGCTGGCCGACAACTGGCCGGCCTACGCCAGGGCCGGCTGGCTGCATGCCAAGCTCGCGCTGGTGGCCCTGCTGGTGGTCTACCACCTCGCCTGCGGCAAGTGGTTGATGGATTTCCGGCATGATCGCAACCGGCACAGCCATGTCTACTATCGCTGGATGAACGAACTGCCCGTGTTCGCCCTGATCGGCATCGTACTGCTGGTCATGCTCAAACCCTTCTGACAGACCCTCAGGCCGTTCACCGCCCGCGCAGCAAATCCGCCATCATCCGCAGCCCCTGGTGCAACATGCGGGTTAACCCAGAAAGCGTGACCAGATAACCCGTTGTTTCTCCTAGATCTCACCGTCTCCTTCAAGTTGTAAATACGAACCGTTTGCATTTGCGTTACTGATTCTACTAAGATGTGCTCTCCGGCGCACGGACGCCGGTCCAACAACCGCAACCCGGCGGCACCCTGGGTGCCGCGACCGAATCCAAGGGGAGAAACTAGCAATGCACAAGCGCACCCTGTTGGCCAGCGCACTCACCGGCCTGATGGCCACCACCGCCGCCCAGGCGGACCGCATGCCGACCGCAGAGGAGATGTGGCGGATCATCCAGCAGCAGCAAAAGGAAATCGCGGATCTCAAGGCCCGCCTCGCCGATACCGACGAGAAGGTCGAGGCCACCGGCGAGATGCTCGACGAAATCGCCAGCAGCGCACCGGCCTCGGGCGGGGAACGGAAGGCTGCACTCGGGGCAGCACATTCACCGTTCGAACACGGCAGCAGCGGACGCACCATCGTGGGCGGCTATGGCGAGCTGCACTACAACAACCTCGAGGGCGATGGCGGCGCCTCCGACAAGAACGAGATCGATTTTCACCGCGCCATCCTGTTTCTCGGCCACGAGTTCTCCGACCGCATTCGCTTCTTCTCGGAAATCGAATACGAGCACGCCTCGATAGACAACAACAGCGACGGCGGTGTCTATCTCGAACAGGGTTACCTCGAGATGGACCTGAACGAGCGCCTGCGGGCCCGCGCCGGCCTGTTGCTGGTGCCGGCCGGCTTCCTCAACGAGGTGCACGAGCCGCCGCGCTTCTATGGCGTGGAGCGCAATCCCGTGGAGGCCAATATCATTCCTACTACCTGGTGGGTGGGCGGCGCCATGCTGACCGGCGAGATCGCGCCGGGCTGGAGCTTCGACGCGGCGCTGCACGAGGGCATGAACATGAGCGCGGCAGACAACTACGCGGTGCGCAAGGGCCGCCAGAAGACCAGCAAGGCGGTTGCGGAAGATCTTGCCTTTACCGGCCGCATCCGCTGGAACGGACTCACGGGACTGGATCTGACGGCCTTCTGGCAGTACCAGTCCGACGTCACCCAGGGCACCGACCCGAACGCAGGATCGGCCAATCTGCTGGGCGTCACCGGGGTCTACAACACCGGACCCTTCACCGTGAAGGCGCTCTATGCCCAGTGGGATCTGGACGGCAGCGGACCGGCGGCCATCGGCGCGGACAAGCAGCGCGGCTGGTACATCGAGCCCTCCTACAAGTTCTCGGAGAAGCTGGGGCTGTTCGCACGCTACAACGACTGGGACAACCAGGCCGGCAGCGACACCGGTGCCGGCGCCAACACCGGCAAGACCCAGTGGAATGCCGGCCTCAACTGGTGGATCCATCCCGACGTGGTGCTGAAGGCCGACCTGGAGTTCCAGGACAACGACGACGGCCAGGACCGCAACGGCTTCAACCTGGGCGTGGGCTATCAGTTCTGACGCTGTATCCGGACCTTCGGGTCAGGCACAATACGGGGCCCGCTTGCGGGCCCCGTATCACCGTTCCAGCTCCATGCATGGACCCATCATCATGTTCAGACACCTGATGCACGCCCTGCTCCTGCTCCTGCCCCTGGCGTGTGGCCCCGCAGCGGCGCGTGGCGTGTACCAGACCCCCGAGGCCTTTCTCGACGAAGTCTTTGCCGGCCAGGTACCGGAAGCGCGGGTGCTGTGGCTCCGCGGCGAGATCAGGGCCGGCGTCAAGCGCATCCTCGGCCACCGCTATCCCAGCCTGCGCATCCGCTACTGGCAACGGGGTCCGCGTACTGCCTGGATCCTGGAAGAGATCGGCAAGGAACAGCCCATCACCACCGGTGTCGTGGTCGAAAATGGGCGCATCGAGCGTATCCGGGTACTGGTGTTCCGCGAGTCCCGTGGCTACGAGGTACGACACGAATTCTTTACCCGCCAGTTCGACCAGGCGGGCCTCGACGAGGAAGGCAGACTGGACCGGCACATCGACAACATCTCCGGCGCCACCCTGTCGGTGCGCGCCATGAAGAAGCTGGCGCGGCTGGCACTGTTCCTAGACCGGCAGATTCGCAAGCCCTGAACCCGGCAGGCAACGCATGAAGCTCAAGGCCTTTTATCTCTGGCATCGCTACACCGGCCTGGTTGCTGCGGCCCTGGTGCTGGTACTCGCAGTGACCGGCCTGCTGCTCAATCACACCGATCGCCTGCAACTCGACCGCCGTCACGTTCAGACTGCCTGGATCCTGGACTGGTACGGCATCCGCATGCCGGACGCGGTCATCAGCTACGCCCTGGGCGGGGGCCGTCATCTGACTCAGGTGGGACGACACCTGTATCTCGACCAACGGGAGCTGGAGGGGGAATACGAGAACCTGATCGGCGCCGTGGCCTTGACCGACCTGATTGCGGTCGCGGCCGATGACCAGATCCTGCTGCTCACGCCGGAAGGCGATCTCATCGAGCGCCTGACCGGCGCCGAGGGTGTGCCTGCAGGGATGCGCAAGCTGGGCACTACGGCAGAGGGACGGCTGCTGGTCGAGGGGGGGCATGCCCTCTATGCCGCCGACAAGGACTTCCTGCGCTGGGAACGCTGGACGGGCGACGCGGCGACCACCGAATGGGTGCGACCGGGACCGTTGCCCGACGGCCTGCGCCGGGCGCTTGAGGCACACTATCGCGGAGAGATCCTGCCCTGGGAACGGGTCCTGCTCGACTGGCACTCAGGGCGTTTCTTCGGACGCTACGGCCCCTGGGTCATGGATGCGGCCGCCGTGCTCCTGATCCTGCTGGCACTGAGCGGCAGCTGGATCTTCCTGCGCATCCAGATCAAGCGCCACCAGCGCCACGAACGGCCCGCCGGCCGTTCACGGAAATAGCGCCCGACCTCTTGACGCATTCACGCAGGTGCGCAGAGCGCACCCTGCACACCCGCGATGGCTCACATCTTCGACTGCAGGTAGTTCTGCAGGCCCACCTTGCCGATCAGTTCCAGCTGGGTTTCCAGCCAGTCGATGTGTTCTTCCTCGCTCTCGAGGATGTCCTCGAACAGCTCGCGACTGACATAGTCCTTGCAGCTCTCGCAATAGGCAATGGCCTCGCGCAGCAGGGGCACGGCCTCCTGCTCCAGGGCCAGGTCGCACCTGAGCATTTCCTCGACCTGTTCACCCACCTTGAGCTTGCCCAGGTCCTGGAGGTTGGGCAGCCCCTCCAGGAACAGGATACGCCGGATCAGCGCATCGGCATGCTTCATCTCGTCGATGGATTCCTGGTATTCGTGCTCGTTCAGTTCCTTCAGGCCCCAGTTCTCGTACATGCGGGCATGCAGGAAGTACTGGTTGATGGCGGTGAGTTCGTTGCGCAGCGCCTGGTTGAGATAATCGATGACCTTCGGGTCTCCCTTCATGCGGGGTCCTCCGGTGACTGGGAAATGAAACGGGAATGGGAAGTGTAGCCGATCAGCGCGGCCTTGCGCCGCGGCGGGCGCTCAGGCGCACTGCAGGGCGGGATCGTCCAGGCTGCAGCTCTCGCGTTCCTCGTCGATCAGTGCGCGCGCGCAACGCCCGCACTTGCCGCACTGGGTCGCCACGCCCAGCGACTGGCTGAGATCGCGCAGGCTCTGCGCCTCCCCCTGACGCACACGTTCGCGGATCTGGCTGCAGGTCACCCCCTTGCACAGGCACACGTACATGTTGCGGTCTCCTCTCGCCCTTGCGGTTGATCGATTCGCTGTCTGTATTCAAACCTAAATGCGAATCGTTGTCAATTGTATTCCATAAAACAACCGGAGCGACCCCGCCCGGATGCCAGGAGATCCAGGAAACCGATGTACATACAATACTTTGCAGAAGAGACTCGGGCGCGCGGCCCTCAGGTCTTGCCGGCCCGGATCAGGCCACCGAGCCCCGCCTCGTCCAGCGCCGCTTCCAGCCGCGCGCGGACGCCGGCCGCGCGTTCCTCGCCCAGCACCGCCTCGGCCACGCAGCGGGCGCTGCGGCTGTCAAAGGAACGGATGGCCCACTTGACCCGGGGCAGGCTGCCGACGCTCATGCTCAGGCTGTCGATGCCCAGCCCGAGCAGCACCAGGGCCGCACCGGGATCGCCCGCCATCTCCCCGCACACGCCCACCGGCCGGTCGCACTCGTGGGCGCGGCGAATGATCTCGGCCACCACCCGCAACACCGCCGGGTGCAGCGCGTTGTACAGGTCTGCCACCTGCGGGTTGTTGCGATCGACCGCCAGCAGATACTGGGTCAGGTCGTTGGTGCCGATGGAGAAGAAGTCC
The DNA here is from genome assembly GCF_027000115.1 of Thiohalobacter sp. NCBI lineage: Bacteria > Pseudomonadati > Pseudomonadota > Gammaproteobacteria > Thiohalobacterales > Thiohalobacteraceae > Thiohalobacter > Thiohalobacter sp. The sequence goes on from NZ_JALTON010000031.1 coordinate 18,739, forward strand.
ACCCGGCGCGCCAGCGCGGCCATCTGGTAGACGGCGGCCGGCACCTCGATCATCACGCCGACAGGCGGCAGGCGCACGTCGTAGCCCTCCTCGCGCAACTCGTCGGCGGCCTTGTGCAGCAGCGCAATGGCGTCGTCGACCTCTCCCACGTCGCTGATCATGGGCAGCATCAGGCGCAGATTGCCCAGTCCCAGGTCGGCGCGCAGGATGGCGCGCAACTGCAGCAGGAAGATCTCGGGATGGTCCAGGGTAAGCCGGATGCCGCGCCAGCCGAGAAAGGGATTGTCCTCCTCGATGGGGAAATAGGGCAGCGGCTTGTCGCCGCCCACGTCGAGGGTACGGATGGTCACCGGGCGCGGCGCGAAGGCCTCCAGCACCTGGCGGTAGACCCGGTACTGTTCGTCCTCGCCAGGGAAACCCTCGCGGATGAGAAAGGGGATCTCGGTGCGGTACAGTCCCACGCCCTCGGCGCCGCTGCGCAGCGAGGGGGTAATGTCGGCCAGCAGGCCGGTGTTGACCTGCAGCGGGATGCGCACGCCATCCTCGGTCTCCGCCGGCAGCTCCGCCAACTCGGCCAGCCCGGCCTTGAGCTCGTCCTCCTCGCGCACCAGGCGCCGGAACTCGCCCATCAGCACCGGCGAGGGCTTCACGTAGACGCGACCGCGATAGCCGTCCACCACCAACGGCTGACGATCGAGTCGCGGCGCCGGCAGGTCGGCGACACCCATCACCGCAGGGATGCCCAGGGCATGGGCCAGAATGGCCACATGGGAGGCGCTGGAACCGGTCGCCGATACCACCCCGACCAGGTGACCGGTGGGAATCTCGGCCAGCTGCGCGGCACTCAGTTCCTCGCCGACCAGGATGGTGGGGCCGTCCACCTCCAGCGTCTCCTGCTGCTGGGCCTGCAGCCGGACCAGGATCCGCCGGCCGAGATCGCGCACGTCGGCGGCGCGTTCGCGCAGGTAGGGGTCGTCCATGTTCTCGAACATCCGAACATGTTCGGCAATAGTGTCGCGCAGCGCCGCCGGCGCCCAGTTGCCGGCGCGGATGCGCGCCAGGGTGCCGTCGATCAGGGTGTCGCTGGACAGCATCAGCGAGAAGGCCTCGAAGAGGGCAAGGTCCTCCTCCGGCAGCACCTTCTCCATGCGCAACTGGAAACCGCGCAGCTCCTGCTGCACGCCGGCGACGGCCTCCCGGAACAGCCGCTCCTGTTCCTCGATTTCGACACCGCTGACGGGATGATCGGGCACGGCCTCCAGCTTGGCCGCCGGATACACCACCCGCGCCGTGCCGATGGCCAGCCCGGGCGACCCGGGCACGCCGCGCAGGATGAACTCGGTGTCGCCGACCTCCTTGACCAGGTGGGCGACACCGCCGCTGGCCTCGGCATGGCTGATGGCGCCGGCGAGCTGCGCGGCCAGCGTGACCAGGAAGGTGACTTCGGATTCCTCGAAGCGCCGTCGCGCCCGGTTGCGCACCACCAGCACGCCCAGCACCTGGCGGTGCTGGATCAGCGGCACCCCGAGAAAACTGCGAAACACCTTCTCGCCGGTGTCCCAGGTACCCTGGTAACGGGGATGCGAGGGGGCATCTTCCAGATTGACCGGCTCGGCACGCTCCGCGACCAGGCCGACCAGGCCGTGGCCGACCGGCACCCGCACCTTGCCGATGGCCTTGCGCGGCACCCCGTCGGCTGCCATCAGCAACAGCTCGTCCTGTTCGGGCTCGCGGAAATAGACGGTCGCCGCATCGACCTGCATGGCCGAGCGCACCCGCTGGACGGTCAGCTCCAGCGCCGCCTGCAGATCGGGCGCGTCATTGACCTCCTGGACGATGCGGCGCAGAACCTCGAACATTCGGACTCCCTGGCACAGCCACCGCCACCACGGCGCCGACCGTGGCGGGAGGCAGGATGAATCGGAGGGTGAATCAGCGGCGCGCGGAGCCGGCCAGACGTCCGCCGGCTGCCCCCGGTGCGGGCGGCACCCCTTCCGGAAACAGCAGCGGCGCCAGCTCGCGCAGCGCGCGACGATAGACACCGCGCTTGAAGGCCACCACTTCGCGCAGCGGGTACCAGTAGCTCACCCAGCGCCAGCGGTCGAACTCGGGATGGTCGGTGGCGTCCAGCCTCACCGCCTCCTCGCTGCCCACCAGCTGCAGCAGGAACCAGACCTGCTTCTGGCCGATGCAGACAGGGCGCGCGTTGCGCCGCACATAGCGGTCCGGAAGACGGTAGCGCAGCCAGCCGCGCGTGGCGCCCATCACCCGCACGTCATCGGGCCCCAGTCCGACCTCCTCCTCCAGCTCGCGATACAGGGCCTCCTCGGGCGTCTCGTCGCTGCGGATGCCGCCCTGCGGGAACTGCCAGGCATCCTGGCCGATCCGGCGCGCCCACAGCAGGCGACCCTCCCGATTGCTCAGGATGATCCCGACATTGGGACGATATCCATCCGGATCAATCACTTGCCTGAACTCCCGGCGACGACTGGCTCCCACCCGATTCTGTCAGAAAGGCCCGCGCGCCGCAAACGGCTCCAGCCCGCGGCCGTGGCCAGGACCGGGCCGCTCCGGGTATGCTGTGCGCCCCTTTCGACGGCACCGGCGAGGAGCATCCGTGGGTCTGGCCCTGTTCGATCTCGACAACACCCTGCTCGGCGGGGACAGCGACTATCTCTGGGGGCGTTTCCTGGTCGAGCACGGCATCGTCGACGGCGACGAATACGAGGCCCGCAACCAGGACTTCTACGAACAGTACCGCGCCGGCTCGCTGGACATTCAGGCGTTCCTGGCCTTCTCGCTGGCCCCGCTGGCCGCCCACCCGCCCGAACGCCTCTATCAGTGGCGCGAGGCCTTCGTGGAGACCTTCATCGAGCCCATCATGCTGCCGGCCGCCCGCGACCTGCTGGAGCGCCACCGCGCGGCCGGGGACGAGCTGGTCATCATCACCGCCACCAACCGCTTCGTCACCGAGCCCATCGCCGAGCGCTTCGGCGTTTGCCACCTGCTGGCCACCGAGCCCGAGATGCGCGACGGGCGCTACACCGGCCGCCCCGCAGGCATCCCCTGTTTCCAGGACGGCAAGGTCCGGCGCCTGGAGGCGTGGCTCGCCGAGCAGGGCCGCGACCTGAGGGATACCTGGTTCTACAGCGATTCCCATAACGACCTGCCGCTGCTGGAACGGGTCGACCGCCCGGTGGCCGTGGACCCCGACGAGACCCTGCGCCGCATCGCCCACGAGCGCGGCTGGCCGGTCATCAGCCTGCGCGACTGACCATGGAGGTGCCGGCCCGCCGCCCTGCCCCGCTGCTGTTCGGCCTGCTGGCGGTGACCGCGGCCAGCCTCGCCGCCGGCCTGGCGCTGGGCAGCCTGCCACTGGGCGTCGACCAGCTTTTCGATGCCCTCTCCGGTCGCGGCGATCCCCTGCTCGCGCGCATCGTCACCGAACTGCGCCTGCCGCGGGTACTGGCCGCCTTCGCGGTCGGCGGGCTGCTGGCGCTGTCCGGGGTGCTGATGCAGGTGCTGCTGCGCAATCCCCTGGCCGACCCCTATGTGCTCGGCACCTCCGGCGGCGCGGCCGTGGCGGCGCTGGGACTGATGCTGCTGGGGCTGTCGGGCTGGGTGATCAACCTCGGCGCCTTCGCCGGCGCGCTGGGGGCGGTGCTGCTGGTGTTCGCGCTGGCGGGGCCGCAACGGCGCGGCGATCCGACCCGGATGCTGCTGACCGGCATCATCCTCGCCGCCGGCTGGGGCGCGCTGATCGCCTTCCTGCTCACCCTCAGCCCCCCGGGCCGGGTACAGGGCATGCTGTTCTGGCTGATGGGCGACCTGGCCCAGGCCTGGCAGCCGGGAGCGGCACTCTGGCTGTTGCTGCTGCTGACTGTGGCCGGCCTGCTGCTGGCGCGTCCCATCGACCTCATGGTACGCGGTGACCGCAGCGCCGCCGCACTCGGCGTGCCGGTGACGCGGCTGCGGCCGCTGCTGTACCTGATCGCCTCTGCCGCCACGGCCACCGCCGTCGGTCTTGCCGGCAGTGTCGGCTTCATCGGCCTGATCGTGCCTCACCTGCTGCGGCTGGCCGGCGCCCGCGGCCACCGCCTGCTGCTGCCGGCCAGCGTGCTCGGCGGCGGCAGCCTGCTGGTGCTGGCCGACGCCGCGGCGCGCAACCTGATGGCGCCCATGCAACTGCCGGTGGGCATACTCACCGCGCTCATCGGCGTACCCCTGTTCCTGTTCCTGCTGCTGCGGAGCCGGTCGTGCTGAGCATTCGCGGCCTCGTCCTGCAGGCAGGGGAACGCCGCCTGTGCGCCCCCTTCGACTGGGACGTGCGCGCGGGCGAATGCTGGGGCGTGCTGGGGCCGAACGGCGCCGGCAAGTCCACCCTGCTGCACAGCCTCGCCGGCCTCCTGCCCCCCGCCGCCGGCGCCATCCGGCTCGACGGCGCACCCATCGACAACCTCGCGCCTCGGGCCCGCGCCCGGCGCCTCGGACTCATGGCCCAGGACGACGGTGACGCCTTCCCGGCCAGCGTGCTCGAGACCCTGCTCACCGGCCGCTACCCCTGGCTCGGCCCCTGGGGCTGGGAGGGCGAGGCCGACCGGGCCGCGGCGCGCACGGCGCTGGCGGCCGTCGATCTCGGCGGTTTCGAGCACCGCGACGTGCGTACCCTGTCGGGCGGCGAGCGGCGCCGGGTGGCGCTCGCCACCCTGCTGGTGCAGAACCCGGCGCTGATGCTGCTGGACGAACCCCTGAACCACGTCGACCTGGCCCACCAGCAGCGGATCCTTGCCCTGCTGCGGGAACGGGCCGCAAGCGGCAACCACGCCGTGGTCATGGTGCTGCACGATCTCAACCAGGCCCAGCGCAGCTGCGATCATGTACTGCTGCTCGGACGGGGGCAGGCAGAGACCGGACCGACGGCTGAACTGCTTGAAGCCACGCGCCTGTCACGGCTGTTCGGCTGCCCGCTGCGGCAACTCGACTGCGAGGGAGGCAGGGTCTGGGTCGCCGACTGATGCCCGCCGCAGCCCCCTGACTGCGGCCTTCGGCCTCCCTCCAGGCTACGCAATGCCACCCGGCAGCACCGCGCGCAGGAACAGCTCGACCAGCCGGTCGGTCAGGGCTTCGAGGGGGATGTCCTTGACCTGCGGCGACTCCAGAATGCACTTCTCGTACAAGGCCTCGCGCACCATGCCCTGGAACATCAGGCCGGCGACCCGGGCATCCGGCGTGCGCTGGCCGGTCTGGCGACCGACTTCGGCCAGGGAGTGGGCAATGAACTCGGCGAAGGGCCGCCAGCGGTTCTCGAAGAAGGCGCGCGCCTGGGAACTGCCCTCGAGCACGCTGTGCAGTTCCATGCGCAGGTAGTCCGGGTCCTCGGCCACGGCATTGACGTAGACGCGGGTCATGCGCCGGAGCACGTGGGCAAAGTCATCCGGCTCGGCAAGGATGGCCTCGACATAGCTCTCGCGCCGCGCCGCGATCTCGCCGAGTACGGTTTCGTAGAGGACCTGCTTGGACTCGAAATGGCGGTAGAGCACCGCCGGGCTGACGCCGACCCGGCGGGCGATCTCATCCACCGACACCCCGTGATAGCCGCGATCGGCGAACAGCACCTTGGCGACTGCCAGGATCGCCGCCCGCCGCTCGGCGGCCTTCATGCGTTTACCCCCCATAGTGCACCAGGGGCTGCGGATGATGGCGGATTTGCAGCCGGGCTCGGGGAGGGCTGGCACTCAAGCCGTGGCCGTCGCTACGGCTTGAGTGAAGCGTCCCCGAGACCGAGCAAAAATCCGTCAGGGCCGCAGCAGGATGCGGGCGGCCACAAAATGCACGCGGAGACAAAGAGGTCGAATTCCGGTTCATCGTCCACCAGCGCAACAAGTTGCCCGCCGCCCGCTTCCGCCCGGCTGCAATATGGGGGCTGGCATGTATCACCCGGCGGGGCGCGGAAGCCCTCCGCGCCCCGCTTCGTCACGCCTTGCGGATGAAGAACTCGAACTCGCCGCCGGCATCATTGGACGCCACCAACTGGTTGCCGGTCTGCTTGCAGAAGGCCTCGAAGTCCTTCACCGAGCCCGGATCGGTGGCCAGGATGCGCAGCACCTGGCCGCTGCTCATGCCGGCGATGCTCTTCTTGGCCCGAAGAATGGGCAGCGGACAATTGAGACCGCGTGCGTCCAGTTCCGTGTCGAATGTGCTCATCTCCCGCCTCCTGGCGCCGTGCGCCAATAAGTTAGTAAACGTTTACTTATTTAGACCAGGCGAACGGTCCTGTCAAGGGCAAGCCACTGGTGGACAAGGGCGGGGTCAGCCCCCGAACAGGCGCTGCCACCAGCGGCGGCGGTTGCCGGGGAGGGGTCCGTCGGCCTCGAGATCGACGGGCGGGATCTTGGAGAGGATCCAGCCGGGTTTGGGGGGATTGTCGGAGAAGCCGCAGGAGACGCCGAGGTTGTTGGGATCGAAGATCTTGATGTAGGCCGGCGCCTCGAAGGAATCCGTGTAGACGATGCCGCAGTAGTCCTCGCCGTGCTCGCGCCGCAGCAGCGCGTCGACCTCGTCGATGAAGCGCAGCAGCTGCTCCGGCTCGGCGGTGTCGGTGGGCGGGGTTTCGCCCACGGCATAGATGTACCAGCCACCGTCGGCATCGCGGCGGACGACCTCCCAGAGCGCATCCAGCTGCGGCCAGCGCAGCACGCCATGGAAGCTGCCCCGGAAGGCCTCGAGAAAGGGATTCTGCGTCGGTGTCTCGGCGCGGTTCATGGCTCGGTTCCTCGTGGTCGGGGCCGGCGTCGTCACGACTTCAACCACGACGACGCCCCCTGATTCCCTGCTGCGGCCCAATTTAAGCACATTCCCCGCATGGCGGCTTGACTCCCCCAGGGTGGCTGCGTAAATTGCCGCCATCCCTGCTTCAGGTGCCCGCGGCCCTTCCCCTGGCCGCGGGTGAAACGGGAAGCCGGTGCGCCCCGGAGAACCCCGGTGCAAGTCCGGCGCTGCCCCCGCAACGGTAGGTGAGTCAGGGGCCGATCCTCTAGCCACTGTGTCGATGACACGGGAAGGCGATCGGCCCGGAAAGCCCGGCTTTCCACTCGCGAGCCCGGAGACCGGCCTGAGGCGTTCGTGTGATGTGCTGCGGAGGGCGGCACAGCGGCGCAACGGCCCGGTTCCGTTTCCCCGTCCCCGCTCTCGCTTGCCACCACAGACCGCAACCGGCGCGCGGGTGCGCGCCCCGACACGAGAGCCTAGCCCGACATGATGTTTCGCCCCCGAGCCCTGCCCCTGGCCCTGAGCCTTTGCTGCACCATCAGCCTGCCTGCGCTGGCCGACGAGATGGCACCGGTTGTCGTCACCGCCACCCGCACCGCCCAGACCGCCGACCAGACCCTGGCCTCGATCACCGTCATCACGCGCGCCGACATCGAACGCCTGCAGGCCCGGTCGGTGGAGGAACTGCTGTCCGGCCTGGCCGGCGTGACCCTGGCCAACAACGGCGGCCGTGGCAAGCAGACCTCGCTGTTCCTGCGCGGCACCAACTCCAGCCATGTCCTGTTCCTCATCGACGGCATCCGTGTCGGTTCGGCAACCACCGGTGCGGCGGCCTTCCAGGACTTCCCGGTGGACCAGATCGATCGCATCGAAATCGTGCGCGGCCCGCGCTCGGCGCTGTACGGCTCGGAGGCCATCGGCGGCGTGATCCAGATCTTCACCCGCAAGGGCGGCGGGGACACGCGGCTGCGTCTCGATGCAGGGACTGGCACGCACAACACTCGGCTGTTGAGCGGCGGCGTCAGCGGCGGCGGCGACCGTCACTGGTACAACCTGCAGCTCTCCGGAGAAGACACCGACGGCTTCAATGCCTGCACCGGCTCCTCCACTGCCTTCGCCGGCTGCTTCACCGAGGAACCGGACGACGACGGCTATCGCAACCTCTCCCTGTCGCTGCGCGCCGGCACCCGCTTCGACAATGGGGCGAGCCTGGACCTGAGCCTGCTGCGCGCCGACACCGAGGTCGAATACGACGGCAGCTTCCAGAACGAGACCGACGGGCTGCAGCAGGTGCTGGGCGCCAGCCTCGAACTGCCGCTGGGCGAGACGCGGCTGGGCTTGCGTGTCGGCCAGAGCCGCGACGAGGCCGACAACTTCAAGGACGGCAGCGCCGCCTCCCGCTTCGACACCCGCCGCAACAGCGCCGGCATCCAGATCGACACACCGCTCGGTGCAGCGGGCCTGGTCACCTTCGGCGGCGACTGGTACGACGACCGGGTATCCTCGACCACGGCCTACGACCGCTCCAGCCGTGACAACAAGGCCCTGTTCGCCCAGTACCTCGGCAACTTCGGTCGCTTCGACCTGGAGGCCGCCCTGCGCCGTGACGACAACGAGCAGTTCGGCGGCCACACCACCGGCAGCCTGGCGGTCGGCCACGACCTGGGCGAGCGGCTGCGGCTGACCGCGAGCTACGGCACCGCCTTCAAGGCGCCCACCTTCAACGACCTCTACTTCCCGGGCTTCAGCAACCCGAACCTGCAGCCGGAAACCTCGAAGAGCCTGGAGTTCGGCCTCTCGGGGCTGGCCGGCAGCCTGCGCTGGGCTGCCCAGATCTACGAAACCCGTATCAACGACCTGATCGCCTTCGACAGCAGCTTCGTTCCGCAGAACATCAGCAAGGCGCGCATCCGCGGTCTGGAACTGACACTGGCCGGCCGCATCGGTGGATGGGACGCCCGCGCCAACGCCGGCTTCATGGACCCGGAACATCGCGGCGACGACGCCAACCGGGGCAACCAGCTCACCCGACGCGCCAGACGCTCGCTGCGCATCGATCTCGACCGCGAATTCGGCGCAATCCAGTTCGGCGGCACCCTGCGCGCGGAGAGCCGGCGCTATGACGACCTCGCCAACACCCGCGCCATCGGCGGCTACGCCACTGTCGATCTGCGCCTGGACTGGCAGCCGGCACGCGACTGGACCCTGGGACTGCGCGCCGCCAACCTGTTCGACCGCGACTACGAGCTGGTCAGCTACTACCCGCAGGACGGCCGCAACTTCATGCTCACCCTGCGCTATCGTCCGGAGGGCTGATCGGGCATGTCGTCCGGTGTCGTACAGCCCCTCACCGATGGCCGCCCGCTGGCGGCCATGCTGCTCGCCTCGGTGCTGATCCATGCGGTACTGCTTGCAGCCTGGGGGCCATCGACACCGCCTGCCGCACCGCAGGCATCGGCCCTCTCGGTACGGCTGCAGGCCGGTACCACAGCCAGCGCACAGGCGGCCGCTGAGACACCGCAAGCCTCCACAGCCGTGAAAACGGAGGTGGCCGAACGGCACGCGGTCCGGACCCGACCCGCCGTACCGGCAGCGACCCCCCGGGAGGCCGTGCGCCCGTCGGCACCGCCCGCGCCGCATATCGTCGAAGTGGAACCCGCCACAGCGTCGCTTCCCCGGGCCGGGACTGCCGACGCAGCCGCCACGCCGCCCGAGGCCCGCGCAGAGGCCATGGCCGCCAGCCGCATCCTCGCCGACATCCGCCTCGCCCTGGCCCGTCACTTCCGCTATCCGCCGCTGGCGCGCCGGCTCGGCTGGGAGGGCGACGTGGTCCTCGGCTTCCGTCTCCATGCCGACGGGCGAATCGACGACATCCGCATCACCCGGCCCTCGGGGCACCGCCTGCTCGACCGCTCGGCGCGCGAGGCCCTCGGCCGGGTGCAGCGGGTGAGGCTGGCCGCCGGGCTCATCGACGGCAGCCGGGTGCTGGAACTGCCGGTACAATACCGGCTGACGGACAGCTGAGGCAGGAGAGACATGGGCCACCGCCTGTCGAAGATCTACACCCGCACCGGCGACGCCGGCAGTACCGGTCTCGGTGACGGCAACCGCGTGGACAAGGACCACCCGCGGGTCGAGGCCTTCGGCACGGTCGACGAGCTGAACAGCCAGATCGGCTTGCTGCTGACCGAGATCGACCCGGCCAGCGAGGTCGCAGGCGATCTCACCGCCATCCAGCACGACCTGTTCGATCTCGGCGGCGAGCTGTCCATCCCGGATCATCGCAGTATGGAAGCGAAACAGGTGGAACACCTGGAAGCCCGACTCGACGCGCTGAATGCCGATCTGCCCTACCTGAAGGAATTCATCCTCCCCGGCGGCTGCCGGGCCGCGGCACTGGCCCATGTCGCGCGCACCGTCTGCCGCCGTGCCGAGCGCCGGCTGTTCAGCCTGTCACGCGACGAGACCCTCAACCCCGCGGCGCTGCAGTATCTCAACCGCCTGTCCGACTACCTGTTCGTGCTGGCCCGCCACCTGAACCGGGCCACCGGCCGCGACGACGTGCTCTGGGACCGCAGCCGCTGACGCCGCCCCGCGGCCCCTCATGTAGCCCGGATGCAGCGCAAGCGGAATCCGGGAACCCCTGCGGATGCCCGCCTTCGTGTTCCATTCGGAACCGGGACCTGACTCATTCCCCGCGCGCCGCGTCCAGGCGCGCGCACAGCCGCGCCGCCCCCTCCGCCAGCCGCGGGCCGGCGCGCTGCAGCAGGTCCGCCGGCAGGCTGTAGAGATGGCCCTTCGCCACCGCCGGCAGTTCCGGCCAGGCGGCCCACGCCGCCAGCCAGGCCGGCCGTTCGGCGCCCAGACCACTGGCCAGGATCACCTCAGGCCGCCGCGCCAGGACCGCCTCGGTGCTCACCGACAGTGCCAGCCGGTCGACGTCGGCGAACAGGTTGTGGCCGCCGCAGAGTGCGATGACCTCGGTGAGGATGTGCGGTCCGCCCAGTGTCATCAGCGGCCGGTCCCAGATCTGGTAGAAGACACGCAGCGGGCGGACACCGGCATGGCGCACGCGCAGGGCCTCGATGCGGGACTCGAAGGTCCGGGCCGCAACCTCTGCCTCCGCCGTGGTATGCGCGAGCCGGCCGAGGGCGCGCAGGGTACGGGGGATGTCGGCCAGTCGCCGGGGCTCGGTGACATACACGGCAACGCCGAGCGCACGCAGCCGGTCGAGATCGGCGCCGCGCGCGCCGCTGCCCCAGGCCACCACCAGATCCGGCGCCAGCAGCGCGATGCGTTCGACATCCAGCGCGCCCAGGGTACCGATGCGGGGGAGCCGCGCCACCGCCGGCGGATGATCGCTGGCCAGGTCCACGGCCACCACCCGCGCGCCGGCGCCCGCCGCGAACAGCAGTTCGGTGGCGCTGGGGGCGGTGCTGACGATGCGCGCGGCGGGCGCCGCGAGACGCACCGGATTCCCGGTGTCGTCGGTGACCGCCACGACCGCGACCGCGAGCCGGCAGGTCAGGGCCAGCAGGCCGAAGGCATACAGCAGAAATTTCATGCCCGCAGTCTACCGGAAGCGCCGCCGGCCGACGCTGACAGCCCGCGCCCGGGCGGGTATCCTTGGCCGCCCGTCCGCAACCAGCCGCTGGAGATCTGCATGAAATCCCCCGTCGTGGTCATAGGCATCGGAGAACTGGGCGCCGTGTTCGCGCGCGGCCTGCTGCGCACCGGCCATCCGGTCTTCCCCGTCACCCGCGAGACCGACATGGCACTGGAATCGGCCAGTCTCCCCGACCCGGAGCTGGTGCTGCTGGCGGTGGCGGAAAAGGACCTGCATCCGACGTTGGAGGGCATCCCCGCGCCCTGGCGCGAACGGCTGGTGCTGCTGCAGAACGAACTGTTGCCGCGCGACTGGGAACGCCATGGCATCGAACAGCCCACGGTGATCTCGGTCTGGTTCGAGAAGAAGAAGGGCATGGACTCGAAGGTGCTGCTGCCCTCGCCCGCCTGCGGTCCCGCGGCCGAAACCCTGCACGCCGCGCTGGCGAGCATCGACATCCCGGTCCGCGTCCTCGACGACAGGGAGGCCCTGCTGTTCGAACTGGTGGTGAAGAATGTCTACATCCTCACCACCAACATCGCCGGCCTCGAGGTCGGCGGCACCGTGAGCAGCCTGTGGCGGGACCATCAGAACCTCGCCCGCGCCGTTGCCGCTGATGTCATCGCCATCCAGGCGCACCTCACCGGCCGCGACTTCGACACCGAGGCGCTGATCCGGGGCATGCTCGCCGCCTTCGAGGGCGATCCCGATCACGGCTGCATGGGCCGCTCGGCGCCGGCACGCCTGCAGCGCGCACTCGCCCTGGCCGACGAGGCCGGCCTCGAGGTGCCCACCCTGCGCCGCATCGCCGCCGCGCATCCCTGAGTCATCGCGGCCCATCTTCAGAGAGTGCCGCGCACATCCCCGGGCATTCAGGGTCAGGGGCGCCGCAACGCCTTGCCGGTGCCGTGATCCTCAGGGCCTTCGGCCATGGAAGATCAGCATCGGCGGCCTTTCGCCGTCGGCCTCGATGCGGGTCAGACCGGCGCTCGGGACCTTGATGCGAAACAGGCTGGGGGCGGGCGCTTCGAGCAGATGCACGAGCGCAGCGCGGATGACGCCGGCATGCCCCACCACCAGCGCCCGTCGGCCGGCGTGGCGTTGCAGGCAGTCGTCGAGACCGGCCGCGATGCGGGCCAGAAACTCCGCCACCGGCTCGGCACCGGGTGGGCGGTGGGCAACGGGATCGGCATAGAAGCGCGACAGGGCCTGGGCGTCCTCCGCCCGCAACTCGGCCGCGGTGCGGCCTTCCCAGGCACCGAAGCCGATCTCCCGGAAGCGGTGCTCGATCTCCAGCGGCAGGCCACGTTCCCTGGCCAGCGCCTCGGCAAAGGCACGGCAGCGGACAAGCGGTGAACTGACCAGGACATCCCAGTCCTCGCCGGCGACGGCGCCACGCATCTCCGCCCAGCCGCGCTCGCTGAGCGGATCGTCGATCTGGCCGCGGTAGCGGGGGCCGCCCACGGGCTCGCCATGGCGAAGCAGGTCGAGACGGGTCATGGCATTCAGGCGATCAGACCAGCCAGTACCAGCAGGGCTATCACGAACACCCACACGAACAGGGCGCGCCCGACCAGCCCGGAGACGGACTCCAGCAGTCGTGCCTGGGCATCGGGATCGCGGTGCGGGCCGGGGTCGTTGAGGGCACCGCGGCCGACACCGGCGAGGATGGCATCCGAGGCCAGCGACCCCGATCCCGCCGTATCGGCATGGTGACGCCAGCGGGTCAGCGCGCCCTCGAAGTCGCCGGACAGGGCGTAGGAGAGGGCGGTCAGCCGGGCCGGAATCCAGTCCAGCACAGCCAGCAACTGCAGGATGGCCTGCGCAAACAGCGGGTCGCCATCCTGCGCCTCGCGCAGCCTGAGTTCCTGCGCAGCCCGGTAGAGCACGGCGCCCAGCGGCCCCAGCAGCGCAAACCAGAACAGGACACCGAAGATACGCCGGTTGGCCTCGGCCAGCAGTTCGCCGGTCACCTGATCGATGCGGGCGTCGGGCTCCGGCACCAGCGGCAGGGCCAGGCTCTCGTCGGCGAAGCGGGCAAAGGTCAGGTCGTCACCGGAGGCCGCGGCATCGGCCAGGGCACGGATGTCCACGAACAGGTCGCGCGGCCCCAGGCAGACAACCAGCACCAGCACACCAAAGATCAGCCCGCCCAGCCCCCAAAGGGCGTCGTCCAGCCAGGCCTGCAGCAGGGCGACGACCAGCAGCGGCCCGGCCAGCACCAGCAGCAACTCGCCCCGGCCGGCCACGGGTGCCTCGGCGAGGCGGCTGCGCAGCCAGAGCACGTAGTCGTGGAAATGTTCATAGCGGCGCCAGTGCCGGACCCGGTCGTACAGCCGTTCCAGGCCCAGGCCGAGCAGAATGGAAATGAGCGTCATGTGCTCCTCCTGCCGCCAAGCTAAGGACAGCCCCCGGGGGTGTCAAGCAAGGCCCTTTGCTGCCAGCAGCGCGGCCAGGCGTGGCCACTCGAAGGCCGGGCCGGGGTCGGTCTTGCGCCCGGGCGCGATGTCGCTGTGACCCACGACACGCCCGGCGGTGATGGCGGGATAGCGTTCGGCCAGCGCCGCGATCAGCTCGGCCAGCGCCCGGTATTGCACCGGCTCGTAGGCGATGTCGTCGGCACCCTCCAGCTCGATGCCCACCGAGAAGTCGTTGCAAGCGGTGCGCCCTTGGTGGCAGCTCTGGCCGGCGTGCCAGGCGCGTTCCCCGAAGGGAACGAACTGCACCAGGCTGCCGTCGCGGCGAATCAGCACATGGGCGGACACCCGGAGATGCGCGACCTGCGGATAATACGGATGGGCGTCGGGGTCGAGCCGGTTGGTGAACAGCGCCTCGATGGCATCGCCGCCGAACTCGCCCGGCGGCAGGCTGATGCCGTGCACCACCACCAGCGAGATGTCGGCCGGATCGGGGCGCGCGTCACGGTTCTCGCTGGGCACACGGCGCACCCCCTCCAGCCAGCCCCGGGCATCGATTCTCACGGCGCCTCCCGCGGCGGCGCGGCCAGCAGTGCGGCGATGCCCCGATCGACGGCCGCGGGGGTGGCCTCCACCGCCAGCGGCCCCTGGTAACGGCCATCGACGTACAGGAACAGCGCGGGCAGGTGGAAGACCTCGAACTCGGCGGCGAGCCCCGGATCCAGCCCCGCATCGACCTCGAACAGTTGCAGGTCGCCGCGCCGCACCGCACAGGCCTCCAGCAGCCGTTTCCAGTGCCGGCAGCTGCCGCAGGCCGCGGCGGAAAACAGCACCAGGGCCAGCCCTGTCGTGGCCTCCAGGGCGTGATGAAAGTCGAACTGGTCGAGTCTGCGAAACATGCCGCGCCGCTTGATTTCGGGGGTTGGCTCACGCGATCATGCACCGGCGGAGCCAATGGGCATCCTAGCAGCTTGCAGGTGTCCCCGCAGGGCGGCTGGCCGGAAACGTGAACCCCGCCGCATCCGTGTCCGACAACGGACCCTAGAATCCGTCGGCTGCAGGCCGACCCTCTTGCCCGAGGAAATCCAGTGAAGCGCATTCTGCCGTTCATCCTTCTCGTCGCCGCCCTCGGCGGTGCCTGGCAGGTTCAGGCGGAGACCCGTTACGTCTCCGACCGGCTCGAAATCCCCATGCGCTCCGGCAAGAGCACCCAGCACCGCATCCTGCGCATGGTGCCCTCCGGCACGCCGCTGGAGGTGCTGGAGGTGGACAAGGAAAACGGCTGGACGCGGGTACGCACGCCCAGCGGGGCGGAAGGCTGGGTGCTGACCCGGCTGCTGATGGACATCCCTGCCGCCCGCGACCGGCTGGCGCGCGCCGAGAAACGGCTGGCCGAGCTGGAACTTCGCGACCGTCAGCGGACCCAGAACCTCACCGCAGCCGAAAAGGAGAAGGCCGGGCTGCAGGCGGAACTGGAGAAGCTCCGCGAGGAGAACCGCAGTCTGGCCCAGCAGCTAGCCGAAATCCGCCGCACCGCCTCCAGCGCGCTCGCCATCGACGCCGAGAACAAGGAACTCAAGAGCCGGCTGATGCAGATGGAGCGCGAACAGCAGACCCTCGCCCAGGAAAACGAGACCCTGCGGGACCGCACCGCCCGCGACTGGTTCATGGTGGGTGCCGGCGTGGTGGTACTGGGCATCCTCATCGGCCTGATCCTTCCCCGCCTGCGCATCCGCCGCAAGTCGAGCTGGGGCGATCTCTGACAAGCCGCCTGCAGCGCCCGGCCTGCACCCCTATTCGTCGGTCACGCAGCCGTGCGAGGCATCCTTCACGCACTTGATGAACTTGTGCAGGGTGCCGCGGGTGGCCTTGTACGGCGGCATCTGCCACTCGGCCCGGCGCCGTGCCATCTCCTCGTCGGAGACATCGACGCTGAGTGAATTGGCCACGGCGTCGATGCTGACGACGTCGCCGTTGCGGATCAGGCCGATGGGTCCGCCCTCCTGGGCCTCGGGCACGATGTGGCCGATGATGAAACCGTGCGAGCCGCCGGAGAAGCGGCCGTCGGTGAGCAGCGCCACGTCCTTGCCCAGCCCCGCGCCCATGATGGCCGAGGTAGGGGTGAGCATCTCGGGCATGCCGGGACCGCCCTTGGGGCCCTCGTAGCGGATCACCACCACGTCGCCCTTCTCGATCTCGTTGCGCTCCAGCGCCGCCAGCATGTCCTCCTCGCAGTCGTAGACCTTGGCCGGCCCGGAGAAGTGCAGCCCCTCCTTGCCGGTGATCTTGGCCACGGCGCCGCCCGGCGCCAGGTTCCCGCGCAGGATGCGGATGTGGCCGCTCTCTTTGATGGGGTTGTCCAGCGGGCGAATGACGTCCTGGCCTGGCGTGAGATCGTCGACCTCTTCGAGGTTCTCGCCCAGGGTACGTCCCGTCACCGTCATGCAGTTGCCGTCGAGCAGGCCCTCGCGCAGCAGGTACTTCATCAATGCCGGGATACCGCCCACCTTGTGCAGGTCTTCCATGACATAACGGCCCGAGGGCTTGAGATCGGCGAGGAAGGGAATGCGATCGGACACGACCTGGAAGTCGTCCAGAGTCAGCTCCACGCCGACCGCCCGTGCCATGGCGATCAGGTGCAGCACCGCATTGGTCGAACCGCCCGTGGCCATGATCATCACCATGGCGTTCTCGAAGGCGGCGCGGGTCATGATGTCGCGGGGCTTGATGTCGCGTTCCAGCAGCACCCGCATGGCGGCGCCGGCACGGTGGCACTCGCGCAGCTTTTCGGCATCGTCGGCCGGCGTGGAAGAACTGAAGGGCAGGCTCATGCCCATGGCCTCGATGGCGGTGGCCATGGTGTTGGCCGTGTACATGCCGCCGCAGGCGCCCGGCCCGGGGCAGGCATGCTCGACAATGTCCTGGCGTTCCTCGTCATCGATCTTTTCCGCCAGGTATTCGCCATAGCTCTGGAAGGCGGAGACAATGTCCAGCGTCTTGCCATGGCTGTGGCCGGCGCGGATGGTGCCGCCATAGACCATAATCGAGGGCCGGTTGAGCCGCCCCATGGCGATTACCGTGCCGGGCATGTTCTTGTCGCAGCCGGGCAGGGCAATCAGGCCGTCGTACCACTGTGCAGCGACTACCGTCTCCACCGAATCGGCGATGATCTCGCGCGACTGCAGCGAGTAGCTCATGCCCTCGGTGCCCATGGAGATGCCGTCGGAGACACCGATGGTGTTGAAGCGCATGCCGACCATGCCGGCCTCGACCACGCCCTCCTTCACCTTCGCCGCCAGGTCGTTGAGGTGCATGTTGCAGGTGTTGCCCTCCCACCAGACACTGGCGATGCCGATCTGGGGCCGGTCCATGTCCTCGCGGGTAAGCCCGGTACCATAGAGCATGGCCTGGGAGGCGCCCTGTGCGCGGGGCTGGGTAATGCGGGAACTGTAGCGGTTCAGTTTCTTGTCGGACATCAGACTCTCCGGGGGAATGGAACAGGCCCGGCGGGGCCGGAAAGTGCGCTATTGTACCCCAGCCGCCAGCATTTCGGCCGGGCCTGCCCGGGTTACCGCGCCCGGGCGCAGAGAGGGCGGCGACCGTGACGCGCTGCCGGCGTCACGGTTGCGCACGCCTGGAATGGCGGCGGTTCAGAGGGTGAAGGATTCCGCCCCGCCGGGCGGCAGGCGGGACTCCAGGTAGTTGAGCTTGCCGAGCCAGATGGGCACCGGATCGGGGACGCCGAGCAGGTAGCCCTGGCCGAAGTCCATCCGCATGGACTCCAGGGTACCGGCCTGTTCGCGGGTCTCCACGAACTCGACCACCGTTTCCAGACCCAGTGCCTGGGCCATCTGCCGGGTGATCTGCATGATGTGCTGGTTGGCCATGCTGGTGGTGATGTCGCGGGTGAGGGAGCCGTCCAGCTTCAGGTAGCGCACGCTGCCGTCCAGGGCCAGCTCGATCACTGTCTGCAGGGTGGAATAGCCGGTGCCGAAGTCGTCGATGGCGAACACCAGTCCATGTCGGCGATGCAGTTCGCCGACCCGCGCGCGGCGTTCGAGCAGCACCTGCTCGGTCAGTTCCAGCACCACCTCGAAATCCTTCAGCGGCCCTTCCAGGATGCGAACCAGGGTGGCCAGATAGTCGTCCCGCTCCAGGGAATCGGCCGAGACATTGATGAACAGGCGCCGGGTGATCCGCGACAGGGCCGGCGCATGGCGGGCCACCGCTTCGAGCACCAGGCGGTCGAACTCGGCCGCCAGGCCCATGGCGATGATGTCGTCGATGAACAGCCCGGCACTGATATGGCCCTCGCCATCGCGGAAGCGGCCCAGCACCTCGAAGGCATGAATGCGACGCCGATTGTCGAGCGTCACCAGCGGCTGGATGAAGATGTCGGTCTGCTCGGGGGTCAGCTTGGCCTGCAGGTCGAGCGATTTGTGATACTGGGCCTTGAGCCAGTCGACCATGGCCCGGGTATGTTCTTCGCCGGTGAGCACCTGCACGTCGGCCTCACGGGCCTGATCCGTGAGGTATTGCACCAGCAGGTGCATGTTCTCGGTGGTCAGCTCGTTGAGATCCGTCAGTTCGATACCGCGATAGAGCAGGTCGATGTCCGTGGGCAACGCCTCGCTGCACCTGGCCACGACCTCCCGGTGGATCCGGCGCAGCAGTGCCTGCACGGTCTCGGCATCGGTGTCACACCCGATGAGATAGAAATCCCCGGCGATGCCGCGGGTATGGACCAGCCACGCGCGGTTGGCCTCGGCCTCCGCCTGCAGGACGCCATCCACGCAGTCCAGCGCCCGGTCGCCCACGTCGGTGCCATACAGCTTGTTGAGCCGCCCCAGGTCGCGGAGGTTGATCACGCTCAGGAACTTGCGCCCGGGCAGATAGAGCGCCGCCTGCAGAAAGTTGAAGAACCGGTTGATGCGGTTGGTCTGGCTCTCGAAATAGAGCACGCTCAGCAGGTTGAGCAGCTCGGCCACCTTCCTGACCATGTCCTGGTAGGCGATGTAGGCCTGTTCGAAGCGCCCCGCACACAGCATGGCATAGAGAATGCTGGACTGCTGGGTGATCAGGCGATGCTGTTCGAGGATCTGGTCGCAGAGCTTCAGATCGAGACAGATCAGCATGCTCTCGGGGTAGCGCAGGGCGGCATGGAACGGGCTCTGATCGGCAGGTTCGAGCGGGTAGCCGCTGAGGTCGTCGTCCCGAATCGCCCGGTTGATGGCCTCGAGCCATTCGATGTAGAGGCGGATCAGGATCTTTTCCTGCAGGATCTTCGCCGGCAGGTGATCGGGCTCGCGGACTTCGCACAGCAGATAGGCACGCGCCGTGTCACGCTTGATGCGTTCGAAGGTCTCGTCGATCTCCCGGTAATGCCGCAGGGGCTCGTCGGTGTTGGCTGCCACCGACTGCGTCAGCTCAGCCTTGATATGGTTGAAACTGCCCATCAGCAATGCGAAGGGAATGTGCGCCGAGTGATAGGTCCCGGCCAGGGACTCGACCACCGGCGCCGATGCGGCCTGTTCCTCGAAAAAACAGCCCAGGAGTTCCCGGAACCCATCGAGCAGCAGGCGCTCGCGCCGCTCGTCCAGCAGGGTCTCCAGCGCACCGTAACCTTCATGGAAGGCATGGAGTCCGTTCAGGAGGCGTTCGATCTGGTCTGGCGAAAGATACAGGTCAGCTTCCTTCATGAAGGGAAATGCGGAACGGCAAGATAAACAGGCCTCCGGCAACCGATTATAGACGGGGATTGTCTCGCCGCAACTGGCATCCGGCCAGACCGAACATTCCATTTCGTTGGCACCAAAATGGTGCGAGGCTGGCGATCGATCTGCCCGCAGCCGCTGTCGATTGCTGCCGATGCCCGCCGTACCATTGCACTTCGACCCACGTGCGGTGGGCAGGCCGGGGGCAGGCCCCCTGGCCGAATCGACGCGCCCATGCCGGTCATACCAACGCAAGAGGCCGGGCAATGCCCGGCCTCTCGTCGGCGAATCGCCCGGCTCTCCGTTCAGAGTGCGTCCTGGTCCAGCTCACCGGTGCGAATGCGCACCACCTTTTCCACATCGCTGACGAAGATCTTGCCGTCACCGATCTTGCCGGTACGGGCCGCGTTGGTGATGGCCTCCACGCAGCGATCCACGTCCTCCTGGCGCACCACCACCTCGAGCTTCACCTTGGGCAGGAAATCGACCACGTACTCGGCGCCACGGTAGAGTTCGGTGTGGCCCTTCTGGCGCCCGAAACCCTTGACCTCGATGGCGGTCATGCCCGCGATTCCGATCTCGGAAAGGGCCTCGCGCACGTCGTCGAGCTTGAACGGCTTGATGATGGCTTCGACCTTTTTCATCGGTATCCCCTTTGCCCAGGCTGTGGTTTGCGGCAACGATACCTCAAGTCAATGCGGCTGAAAAGCTGGGGCAGGGTGCGCGACGGTGGGCAAGGTGGTTTGCTTGATGGGCACGCTTCGCTTTGCCCAGCCTACCTCATTGATGAACAGGGTACGTGGCCGTGGGATGGGCGGTTTGGGTGATGGGCACGCTTCGCTTTGCCCATCCTACCTCACGCCTCACACATCCTTCCGGTCCTCGAGCTGGGTGGCGAGGTAACCAGAGGTGATGGGATAGCGGCGGTCGCGGCCGAAGGCACGGCGCGACACCCGCACGCCGGGCGGTGCCTGGCGACGCTTGTACTCGTTGCGGTCGACCATCCAGGCCACACGCCGCACCACCGCCTCGTCGAAGCCGGCGGCGACGATGTCGCCGATGCTCTGGTCGCACTCGACATAGCGCTCGAGGATGGCATCCAGCACCGGATAGGGCGGCAGCGAGTCCTGATCGGTCTGATCGGGCGCCAGCTCGGCCGAGGGCGGGCGGCTGATGACCCGCGCGGGGATGATCTCGCGCTCGCGATTGAGGTATTCGGCGAGCCGGTAGACCATGGTCTTGGGCACGTCCTTGATAGGCGCAAAGCCGCCGGCCATGTCGCCGTAGAGGGTGGTGTAGCCCACCGCGACCTCGCTCTTGTTGCCGGTGGTGAGCAGGATCTTGCCGGTCTTGTTGGAGATCGCCATCAGGATCACACCGCGGCAGCGGGCCTGGATGTTTTCCTCCGTGACATCGGGCTCCAGGCCGCGGAATTCGTCGGCCAGCACATCGAGAAAGGCCTGGAACGGCCGCTCGATGGGGATCACCCGCCAGGTCACCCCCAGCCGGGTGGCCTGGGTGCGCGCATCCTCGACGCTCATCCCGGCGGTATAGCGCGAGGGCATCATCACCGCCTCGACCGCCTCCGCACCCAGCGCCTCGACGGCAATGGCCAGGGTCAGCGCCGAATCGATGCCGCCGGACAAACCCAGCACCGCGCCGGGAAAGCGGTTCTTGTGCACATAGTCGCGCACGCCCAGCACCAGCACCTTCAGCAGCCGCCCCTCCAGGGGCTCGAAGGCACAGACTTCGCCACCGCGCGGGCGCAAGGGGCCATCGGCAATTTCGAACTCGGCGAGGAACAGCCCCTCCTCGCAGAAGGGCGCGCGCTGCACCACCTCGCCGCGCGCATCCATGACGAAGGACTCTCCATCGAACACCAGTTCGTCCTGGCCGCCGACCAGGTTGAGATAGACCGCCGGCAGGCCCGTCTCGCGCACGCGGTCGCGCACCGCCGCCTCGCGCTCGACCTCCTTGCCGAGGTGGAAGGGCGAGGCGTTGATGTTGAGGACAAGCTGCGCGCCGGCCTCGTGCACCATGGCCGCAGGGCCGGGATTCCAGATGTCCTCGCAGATGGTGAGCCCCAACCGCGCACCCTTGAACTCGAACACGCAGCCGCCATCGCCGGGCACGAAGTAGCGTTTCTCGTCGAACACGGCATAGTTGGGCAGATGCTGCTTGAGGCAGACCGCTTCGATGCGGCCGTCGCGGATCACCGAGGCGGCATTGTGCAACCCGCCGATGTCGCGGTGCGGATGGCCAACCACCAGGGCGATGCCCTCCACCTGCCGGCGGATGGATTCCAGCGCCTCCAGCACATGCACCTGCAGGCCGGGACGCAGCAGAAGGTCTTCGGGCGGGTAGCCGGTCAGCGCCAGCTCCGGGAACAGCAGCAGGTCGGCCTTGAGCCGGTCGCGTGCCTCGGCGGCGACCTCGATGATCCGGCGCGCGTTGCCGTGCACGTCACCGACCAGCAGGTCGATCTGCGCCAGCGCGATGCGAAGGGTCTGGCTCATGACAGAGGCCTGTTCCCGGGCGCGCGGGCAGCAGACGCGGGATAGCCGAAGCAGCGCAGCGACCTGTCCATCATGATCCGCCGGCCTGATGATGGGCACGGCCCTTCGGACCTTTGCCCATCCTACGGGTTTTTCGCAACGATAGAGGGAATCCCGTCATGGCATGACCTCCGGCGGCTGGCGCAGACCTACAGGCGATCGGCCATGGCGCGCCCCATGTCGGCCGGCGAGCGGACCACGGTCACGCCGGCCGCCTCCAGTGCCGCGATCTTGGCCTCGGCGGTACCGCTGCCGCCGCTGATGATGGCGCCGGCATGACCCATGCGCTTGCCCGGCGGCGCGGTGACACCGGCGATATAGGCGACCACGGGCTTGCTCACCTGGCCGCGTATGAACTCGGCGGCCTCTTCCTCCGCGCTGCCGCCGATCTCGCCCACCAGGATGATGCCCTCGGTCTGGGGATCGTCCTCGAACCGTTCCAGGCAGTCGACGAAGTCCAGGCCATGGATGGGATCGCCGCCGATGCCGACGCAGGTGCTCTGCCCCAGCCCGGCCAGCGTGGTCTGGTGCACCGCCTCGTAAGTCAGGGTGCCGGAACGCGACACGATGCCGATGCGACCCGGCTGATGGATGGCGCCGGGCATGATGCCGATCTTGCAGGCCCCGGGCGTGATCACGCCGGGACAGTTGGGACCGATCAGGTCCACGCCGCTGCCTGCCAGCGCCGCCTTGACCCGCAACATGTCCAGCACCGGGATGCCCTCGGTGATGCAGACGATCACCCGGATGCCGGCGTCGGCGGCCTCGAGAATGGCATCGGCAGCGAAGGGCGCCGGCACATAGATCATGCTGGCATCGGCGCCGGTTTCGCGCACCGCCTCGGCGACGGTATCGAACACCGGCCGATCGAGATGCGTCTGGCCGCCCTTGCCCGGGGTGACACCCCCCACCAGGTGGGTGCCGTAGGCAATGGCCTGCTCGGAATGGAAACTGCCCTGCTTGCCGGTGAAGCCCTGGCAGATGACACGCGTGCTGCTGTTGACGAGGATACTCATGGGGTCGTCAGATACAAGTTGCAGGATACAAGATACAAATGCCTTCCCCTTGTGGAATGCTGTTCAGCCCGCAGGATGGGCAAAGGCGCGCAGCGACGTGCCCATCATGATTCACCGGCGTGATGATGGGCACGGCCTTTCCGGCCTTTGCCCATCCTACGCTGCTTGTCTCTTGTCACCTGGATCCTGCAGCCGCGGCCGCAACGGCCGTCCTGGCCGCTTCCGTCAGGTCATCCACCGGAATCAGATCGAGCCCCGACTCGCCAAGCAAACGGCGGCCGCTTTCGACATTGGTACCCTCGAGGCGCACCACCACGGGCAGCGACACATCCACCTCGCGCACCGCCTGGATGATGCCCTCGGCGATGAGGTCGCAGCGCACGATGCCGCCGAAGATGTTGACCAGGATGGCGCGCACCTTGGTATCGGACAGGATCAGCTTGAAGGCCTCGGCGACCTTCTCCGCCGTGGCGCCGCCGCCCACGTCCAGAAAATTGGCGGGCTCGCCGCCGTGCAGCTTGATCAGGTCCATGGTCGCCATCGCCAGGCCGGCACCGTTCACCATGCAGGCGATGTTGCCGTCGAGGGTGACATAGTTCAGCCCGTGCTCCCGTGCCTGGCGCTCGCGCGGCTCCTCCTGCAGCGGGTCGCGCAGCTCGGCCAGCGCCTTGTGGCGATACAGGGCGTTGTCGTCGAGGTTGATCTTGGCGTCCAGCGCCAGCAGGACATCGTCGCCGGTGACGATGAGCGGATTGATCTCCACCAGGCTGCAGTCCTGTTCCTGGAACAGGCGCACCAGCGCCAGCAGGATGCGGCTGAAGGCCCCGACCTGGGCGGCATTCAGCCCGAGCCGGAAGCCGAGCTTGCGGCACTGGTAGGGCTGCAGGCCGGCGACGGGATCGACCGCCTCGGTGAGGATGGCCTCGGGCGTCTCGGCGGCGACCGCCTCGATGTCCATGCCGCCGGCGGCGGAGGTCATCACGGTCAGCCGCTCGCGGGCGCGGTCCACCAGCACACTGACATACAACTCGCGGACGATGTCCTGCGGCTGCTCGACCAGCAGTGCCTCCACGGGGAGGCCATCGGCCCCGGTCTGGGGCGTGACCAGGCGGCTGCCCAGCAGTTCGCCGGCAACCCGGTCCAGCGTCTCCAGGTCCTCGACCAGGCGCACGCCCCCGGCCTTGCCCCGGCCGCCGGCATGCACCTGCGCCTTGAGCACCCAGCGCCCGCCGCCGAGCGACCGGGCCACGCTCACCGCTTCGTCGGTGCTGCGCGCAACGTCGCCTGCCGGCACCGGAATGCCGTACTCGGCGAACAGCCGCTTGGCCTGGTATTCGTGCAGATTCATTGCCGCGCCCCTTCGCGCCACCGCAGACAGGCCCGCTATTGTGCATGGAAGGCCGGGGCCGGGCAAAGCGCGGCGGCTTGCGCCCCGTCACCGGAACCCGGAAACTTCCCGGCATGGGACTGATTCGCCTGCTCCTGCTGGTGGCCATCGTGTGGCTGGCCTACCATATCTACCGACGCTGGAAGCTCGGCCGCGCCGTCCCGCCAACGGCAACGCGCGCGGCCGGCGACATGGTGCGCTGCCGACACTGCGGCCTGTTCCTGCCGCGGGAACAGGCGCTGCGCAACGGCGATCACTACTATTGCTCGCAGGCCCACCGGCAGGCCGACCGCGGCTGACGGCCCCGCCCATGCCGGCCACCGACCTCCGCTTCCCCGACAGCAGCCTGCATGCCGATCGCAGCGATCACCTGACCTGGAAACCGCTGCGCTTCCTCACCCTCTACCGGCTGCTGCTGGCCAGCCTGATCGTCAGCCTGTTCTTCATGCTGCCCTCGCTGTCCTCGCTGGGCGGCCAGGCGCCCTGGCTGTTCGGCAGCGTGGCGGTACTCTATTTCCTGTTCGCGCTCGCCGCCGGCTTCGCCGCGCGCCGCCGCCGCCCCGCCTTTGCCGTGCAGGTATTCGTGCAAACGCTGGTGGATGTCGTCGCCATCCTGCTGCTGGTGCACGCCAGCGGCGGGGTGGGCAGCGGCCTGGGCATCCTGCTGGTGCTGGCCATCGCCGGCGGCGCACTGCTGCTGCCCGGGCGCATGGCCTACTTCTTCGCCGCCACCGCCAGCATCGGGCTGTTGCTGGAGCTGGGCTATCGCACCCTCGACGGCCAGGGCATCGGCAGCGGCGATCTCACCCGTACCGGCCTGCTCGGCTTCGGCCTGTTCGCCACCGCCATCCTCGCCTCCTTCCTCGCCCGGCGCATCCGCGAGACCGAGGCCCTGGCCGAGCAGCGCGGGGTGGACCTCGCCAACCTGGCACGACTCAACGAGCACGTGATCCAGCGCCTGCAGTCCGGTATCCTGGTGGTGGACGATCAGGATCGCATCCGGCTCATCAACGACACCGCCTGGATCATGCTCGGCCTGCCCGCCGACCACCCGGCCGAACGCCTCGCCCAGGTCTCGCCCCGGCTGGCCGAACAGCTCGCAGCCTGGCGCGCCGATCCCGACAGGACCGCCGAGTCCTTCCAGCCTGCCCATGGCGAGGCCAGCCTGCGCGCCCACTTCACCCCCCTGGGACGGGTGCGCGGCGCGGCGACCCTGATCTTTCTGGAGGACGCCGCCCTGCTGGAACAGCAGGCGCAGCAGCTCAAGCTGGCGGCGCTGGGCCGGCTCACCGCCAGCATCGCCCACGAGATCCGCAACCCGCTCGGCGCCATCAGCCACGCCAACCAGCTGCTGGCAGAATCGGCGCACCTGGACGCCGACGACCGCCGCCTGTCGGAGATCATCGCCAACCACGCGGAGCGGGTGAACACCATTGTCGAGAACGTGCTGGCGCTGTCGCGGCGCGGGCGCACCGAGCCCCAGCCCATCCGCCTCGCCGAGTGGCTGGCGGACTTTCGTGACGAGCTGGTGCGCTGCGGCGGCATCACCCCGGACCGGCTGACCCTCGAGGTCGAGCCGCCCGACCTTACCATCAGCTTCGACCCCAACCAGTTGCACCAGGTGGTATGGAATCTGGTACAAAATGCGCTGCAGCACGCCGGCACGGAGGCGCAGCCGGCGGCAGTCACCCTGAGCGCGCGGCGCGCGGAGGCCGGGGCGGCCTGGCTGGACGTGATCGACAACGGCCGCGGCATCGACGCCGAGGGCCAGGCGCGGATCTTCGAGCCCTTCTACACCACCGCCGGCCAGGGCACCGGACTGGGGCTGTATCTGGCCCGCGAACTGTGCGAGGCCAACCGCGCCCGGCTCAACTACGTCCCCGGCCGTCGCCGCGGCGCCTGCTTCCGCATCAGCTTCAGCCGCGTGCCCGCGATGGAAGCGGGACGCCCATGAGGCACTGGCCCGCATATTGTCCCAGGCCGGAAGCGGGCGGCAGACAACTTGTTGTCCTGGCGGGCAATGAACCGGATTTCTTGCCCACGCGGCCCGGAGTACGATGTACGCCCGCCCGCTTGCTGCTGCGGCCCTGGTGCAATATGCAGGCTATTGAGGATGACATAAACGCCTGACGTTTTCGTAGCCCGGATGGCGCGAAGCGAAATCCGGGAACAGGCCGCGCTTTCCCGGATTCCGGCCCTTCGGGCCTTCATCCGGGCTACAGGATGACTGGTGCAATATGCGGGCTAGCAGCCTGTCGGACTTAGGCGATCGTAGCGAGCAGGGTGGGAGAGCGAGAACGAATCTTCCAGT
Source organism: Thiohalobacter sp. (assembly GCF_027000115.1). Classification (NCBI taxonomy): domain Bacteria; kingdom Pseudomonadati; phylum Pseudomonadota; class Gammaproteobacteria; order Thiohalobacterales; family Thiohalobacteraceae; genus Thiohalobacter; species Thiohalobacter sp. Next base: position 45,513 of record NZ_JALTON010000031.1, read on the forward strand.
AGCCAGGCGAAAAAACGGGGCGAGACCTGGATCTCGCCCCGTTTCCTCCGGCGAACACGCGTGCGTCAGAATGCGGGTTTCGAATACCCCGTGGCCTGAATGCGCGCCTCCAGGGAGGCATAGCTGCCCTTGTCCATCAAATCCGCTGCTGCGACATCAATGTCGCTGGCCCCTTCGTCAACCAGCCCATTGAGATTCCGGTCGTACCAGAAGCCACCCCCACCGGCATAGGTACAGCTGTCGGTAGGCGCATAAAGGATATCGGAATCGCCGGTGGGCTGTGTCCACTTTTCGGTCACTGAGTCGTATACCAGTGCCTGGCGCTGCGCCATCGGTTGCAGTGTCTTTGTGCCGCCGATTGCCGTCCAGTTGCAGAAAAAGCCCTGAATGCTGATGGTCGCCGAATCGATGCTATCTCCATAGCCATACCAGGCCTCGCCCGCACCGGAACTGTTTCCGCTCACCGGTCCGCCATCCAGACGGACCTCGAACACCCGTGAGTGGCTGTCCATGTAACCCGCCTGCCAGCCGTAAAAGTAGCTGCCAGCCAGGGTGGTCGGATCGTAATCAGCGCCGAAACGCGAGAAGCTGTCAGCCCAACCCGTGGCCGTGCCGAGATTCCAGGTATCGGCGGGATCGAGCTGCCCATCGGACTGGAACCCGGCCAGGGTGGTGTAGCTGCCGTTGCCGCAATAACGGCCGCTCCGGTGGCTCAACCGCATGTCGGAAAGACCGTTCCGAGTGTACTTGAGCGTGCCGATGGTGGTCACGTCGCGCAACCCGGTGCCGGGGCAGTTGCCGCCGTTGAACTGGTCCTGCACCGCGTAGGTCAACAGCCCCTGATACTGGCTCGAGGTGGCGCCTGTGACGTGTTCGAGCTTGACGATGATGCCATGCGCCTTGCCGCCCGAATCGGTATAGACGAAATCCATAACGTAGGTCCAGACTGTCCCCGAGGCGTCCAGGGAGAGGGTTGCCTGATTGAAGGTCACATCCGTCAAACCCATGGCATTCATGGCCACGGTGACATCCGCCCGACTCCCGGCTGCCGGAATCGCGACGCCTGACCGGTTCATCTCCCCGACCATGGCGGCCAGCCCCATCAATGCCATGTTGCCACGCCAGCTCACTCCCTCCATCCGCGCGGTAAGCTGAGCGGCCGCGCAGGCATGGCCCGTCGCCGTATCTCCCTCCAGCCAGATCCCGAGATCGCCCGCAGGCATCTGGCCGTTGTAGTTCGAACTGCCGGAGGTCGTATCCGGGTGTGCCGTGTATTGCAGGTTGGGGCCGAAGCACTGGGCGTCACTCTCCTGAACGAGGAACTTTTGCGGTACGAAGACACCGGCGGGCAAAACCGACCCATTAAGTAATTCGTTGATTTTCAAGGTTGCCCATGTATACCGCGCCACCTTCCCCGAGGCTGCGTGGGCCTTCGGCACCAACAGCTCGCCCAGCCAGGCAAGCAAGGAAGCGGGGGGCGCGCCGTTCAGGGCCACTGCGGCCCCTTCGGTCACTACGTCCGTCGGAGAACCCAGCGCCAGACTGGACGGGAATCCGGCCGAGCCGGTCGAATCGGAACCATCATTGCAGGCCATCAGCCCCAGGGCCGATATCGCTGCGACACTCATCCATTTTTTCATTCGCCATCTCCTTGTGCACAGTGAGTTCCTGAACTGAAACCGAGCGCTTTCCGGCAATCGTCCCGACGGAGTCGCATGCGGTATCATCAAGCAATGAGCAAGTATCGTGCCTTGATCATCGACGACGAGCCCGACATCCTCGAACTGCTCGAGATCACCCTGGGCCGCATGAACATCGGCACCGACGCCGCCGCCAGCGTCGAGGCCGCGCGCACGCTGCTCGCCGAGGGGCAGTACGACCTGTGCCTGACCGACATGCGCCTGCCCGACGGCACCGGCATCGACATCCTCGAACACATCCAGGCCACCCGGCCGGAACTGCCGGTGGCGGTCATCACCGCCTACGGCAGCATGGAATCCGCGGTGCAGGCGCTCAAGGCCGGCGCCTTCGACTTCGTCTCCAAGCCGGTGGACCTGCAGATGCTGCGGCGGCTGGTGCACACCGCGCTCAAGCTCTCCGACACCGCCGAGTTCCCGCAGCGCGACCGCCGCTCCCGCGACGAACTGATCGGCGACGCGCCGGCCATGCAGAAAATCCGTTCCACCATCGCCAAGCTGGCCCGCAGCCAGGCACCTGTCTACATCAGCGGCGAATCCGGCACCGGCAAGGAACTGGTGGCCCGGCTGATCCACGCCAAGGGCCCGCGCGCCGACCAGCCCTTCATCGCCGTCAACTGCGGCGCCATCCCCGCCGAGCTGATGGAGAGCGAATTCTTCGGCCACCGCAAGGGCAGCTTCACCGGCGCCACCGCTGACAAGGAGGGCCTGTTCCAGGCCGCCCAGGGCGGCACCCTGTTCCTCGACGAGGTCGCCGACCTGCCCCTGCACATGCAGGTCAAGCTGCTGCGCGCCATCCAGGAAAAGGCCGTGCGCCCCATCGGCGCCCAGCGCGAGGTGCCCGTGGACGTGCGCATCCTCTCCGCCACCCACCGCGACCTCGGCGAGCTGGTGAAGGAAGGCGGCTTCCGCCAGGACCTCTACTACCGGTTGAACGTCATCGAGCTGCGAGTGCCCCCGCTGCGCGAGCGCCCCGGCGACATCCCGCGGCTGGCCGAACATCTGCTGGAGCGGCTCGCCGCCGCCGGCAACCCCCGCGCCCGCCTCGCCCCGGACGCCGTCGCCGCGCTGCAGGCCTACGCCTTCCCCGGCAACGTGCGCGAGCTGGAGAACATCCTCGAGCGGGCACTCACCCTGTGCGAGGGCGACACCATCGGCGCCGGCGACCTGCACCTCCCCGGTGGCGGCACCGAAGCACCCGCCCCGGCCATCGCCAGCCCGCCCGATGACGTGCCGCTGGAGGACTACCTCGACCAGGTCGAGCGCGAGGCCATCCTCCGCGCCCTGGAAAAGACCAACCAGAACAAGACCGCTGCCGCGAAACTGCTGGGCATCACCTTCCGCGCGCTGCGCTACCGGCTGAAGAAGCTGGGGCTGGAGTGAAGGCGGCGCCCTGGACCCGTACGGGCGGTCCAGGCTCGCGTAGCCCGGATGAAGCGCAGCGTAATCCGGGAATCCAGGTCACCACATATCCCGGATTCCGGCCTTCGGCCTGCATCCAGGCTACGGCCACCGGACGGTCTCGCATTCCTTGTCCCGGTACCTGCTATGATTCAGGTTATCGACCAGGGACACCGGGACAGGAAACATGCTGAACTACAAGGAACATTTCGTGCGTGATCCATCGATCTGCGGCGGAGAACCCGTCATTCGGGGTACCCGCGTCACGCTGCGGAGCGTTCTTGCCAGCCTCGCGGACGGCGACAGCCCCGAGGACATCCTGCGCAGCTTTCCCACCCTGACCGCAGATGACGTCCGGGCCGTCATCGCCTTCGCGGCGGCCTCCACCGAGGAAGACCTGCCGGTACCGGAAATCCCGAAGGCATCGTGAGGTTCAAGCTCGACGAAAACCTCCCGGCCGAATTGACCGAAGTTCTCGGTCGGCACGGCGCCGATGTCGACACCGTCCCGATGCAAGGACTGACCGGTCAACCCGACGCAGCCATCTGGGAGGCCTGCCTCAGCGAACGGCGATTTCTGATTACCCAGGACCTCGACTTCTCGGATATTCGCCGCTACCGCCCAGGCACCCACCCCGGGCTGCTCCTTGTTCGGCTCGACGCGCCGAGCAGGCGCAATCTCCTTGCGCGCATGGCACAGCTGTTCGAGTGCGAAGACGTCGACAGCTGGGCCGGCTGTTTCGTGGTCGTCACCGACAGAAAGATCCGTGTTCGCCGGCCCTGACTCCTGCGGAATCACTACCGACCAACGCCAGAAGTGACGCTCAGCGTCACCTTGGAGGGGCGCTGTCTGGACGCAATGCGTCAGCTTGCCGTGAATAGCAGGGTGGCCGACGCCGACACACTGACAGCCCAATCAATGAAAGTTCCTTGAACTTCAATGAGTTCACGGCACCCCTAAAGAATCCCTTACCCCATCCGCCATATCTGGCACGGCTCCTGCTCGCAGGGAAGCCAAGGCCGGGACTACCCCGCCGACAACTCACAGGTCACCACCCACTCATCAGGAGACAGACCCATGAAGAAAGTACAGCAGGGTTTCACCCTCATCGAACTCATGATCGTGGTCGCGATCATCGGCATCCTGGCCGCGATTGCTCTGCCGGCGTATCAGGATTACGTCATCAAATCCAAGATGTCCGAGGTTATTCTGGCCACCAGCCAGTGTCGGACCACGATTGCGGAGGTCTACCAGACCGCCCCTGCCGGCACCACGCCGGGCGCAAATGGCTGGGGATGCGGTGAAGGCACCACGACGACCCAGTACGTGAGCGCGATCGCAACTGATGCAAACGGCGTCATTACCGTTACCGTCCAGAACATTGACAGCGCCGTAAACGGCATGACGGTCGACCTGGTGCCCACCGACTCCTCGGGAACCGCTCTTACTGTTGCCAGCATTCCCACGCAGGTTGGCGGCTTCGACTGCGGCCCCGGCTCTTCGAATGGCGTCTCGGCGAAATATCTGCCTGGCTCCTGCAAATAATCTCCGGCGATATCCACGCGCCCCCTGGCAAATCAGCCGGGGGCGCGTTCTTTCATTCCACGCAACTTGTTACCGACCTGTGACAGGCCAGCAACATCCTGTCGCCCTTCCCCCGTAAAGATCAGTCGCCAAAAGCCGATAACCTTCCTGGCAGGGCGAAACGTGGGACACCACGACACCGAAACCATCCGGTTGTTATTTCGCAAGAATGGCAGTAAGTTTCATGGCTTCGAGCGGTGACCACGTAACGAATTTCTCTGTACCTTTCTATTGAGACAACCGAGAAGACATGTCCGCACCTGCATCGTCAATCACCCTCACCGGCCTCGCCCGCCGCCTTGTCCAGGAAAACCTGCTCGACGAAGGTGCGGCCGTTTCCGCCGTGGAAGCGGCGAACAAGGAAAGGGTGCCCTTCGCCAGCTACCTGGTCGCCAACAAGCTGGTTTCGAGCGCCGACATCGCCCGGCTGGCCTGCCAGGAATTCGGCCTGCCGCTGTTCGACCTCTCCGCCATGGATCTGGAGGCGGCACCCATCAAGCTGGTGGAGGAAAAGCTCATCCGCCAGCACCATGCGCTGCCGCTGTTCAAGCGCGGCAACCGGCTGTTTGTAGCGGTATCCGACCCGACCAATCTCTCCGCACTCGACGAGATCAAGTTCCACACCGGCATCACCACCGAGGCCATACTCGTCGAGGAGGACAAGCTCGCACAGGCCATCGACAAGGCCCTGGACGCCGCCGACACCAGCATGGCGGACATGCTGGACGAGGACCTGGAGAACCTGGACATCGTCTCCGGGGAGGAGCTGGACCAGCAGGACGACGACAAGGGCTCCGAGGTCGACGACACGCCGGTGGTGCGTTTCGTCAACAAGATCCTGCTGGACGCCATCAACAAGGGCGCCTCGGACATCCACGTGGAGCCCTACGAGAAGACCTTCCGCGTACGCTTCCGCCAGGACGGCGTGCTGCACGAGGTCGCCCAGCCGCCCATCGCGCTGGCGCCCAAGATCGCGGCCCGCCTCAAGGTAATGAGCCGCATGGACATCGCCGAGCGTCGCATTCCCCAGGACGGCCGCATCAAGATGCACCTGTCCAAGAACCGGGCCATCGACTTTCGTGTAAACACCTGCCCGACGCTGTTCGGCGAGAAGATCGTGCTGCGCATCCTGGACCCCTCCAGCGCCAAGTTGGGCATCGATGCCCTGGGCTACGAGGAGGACCAGAAGCAGCTCTATCTGGAAAATCTGAACAAGCCCTACGGCATGATACTGGTCACGGGTCCCACGGGTTCCGGTAAAACGGTTTCGCTGTACACCGGGCTGAACATCCTCAACACTCCGGATCGCAACATCTCCACCTGTGAGGACCCGGTGGAAATAAACCTGCCGGGCATCAACCAGTGCAACATGAACCCCAAGACGGGATTCACCTTTGCGGAGGCCCTGCGCGCCTTCCTGCGCCAGGACCCGGACATCATCATGGTCGGCGAGATCCGTGACCTGGAAACGGCAGAGATCGCCATCAAGGCGGCCCAGACCGGCCATATGGTGATGTCCACCCTGCACACCAACGACGCGCCCCAGACCCTGGCCCGTTTGATGAACATGGGCGTACCGCCCTACAATATCGCCTCTGCGGTAAATCTCATTATTGCCCAGAGACTTGCGCGCCGCCTGTGCAACAATTGCAAGCAACCGGACGATGTTCCGGAGGCGGCCCTGCTGGAGGAAGGCTTCACGGAGGAACAGATTCCGGGCCTGAAGCTGTACAAGGCCAATCCCGAGGGATGTGACCAGTGCACGGGCGGATACAAGGGGCGTGTGGGTATATATCAGGTCATGGAGATCTCCGAAGCCATGTCCCGTATCATCATGGAGGGCGGCAATGCCATCCAGTTGGCCGACCAGGCCCGCAAGGAGGGTATCCGCGACCTGCGGCAATCGGGGCTGCTGAAGGTCATGCAGGGCATCACCAGCCTGGAAGAGGTCAACCGGGTGACCAAGGACTGACGAGGGGATAGAAAGGGATGGCGGAAAAGGCAATCAAGCAGGACCTGTTCACCTGGGAGGGCACCGACCGGCGCGGCAACCGCGTCAAGGGGGAAAGCCGGGCAGCCAACCAGAACATGATCAAGGCAGACCTGCGCCGGCAGGGCATCACGCCGCTCAAGGTCCGCAAGAAATCGGCGCTGTCCTCCCGATCCAGGAAGAAGAAGATTCTCCCCAAGGACATCGCCATTTTTACCCGTCAGCTCGCGACCATGTTGGCTGCGGGCGTACCGCTGGTACAGGCCTTCGAGATCATCGGCAAGGGCCACGAAAATCCTGCCATGCAGGAACTCGTGATGACCATCAAGAATGATGTAGAAGCTGGATCCAGCCTAAATTCCGCTCTAGCAAAACACCCGCTTTACTTCGACGAACTTGTCTGCAATCTGGTGGAGGCTGGTGAGGCGGCTGGTGTACTTGATACGCTTCTGGACAAGATCGCTACTTACAAGGAGAAAACTGAAGCACTCAAAAGCAAGATCAAAAAAGCATTATTCTATCCTACAGCGGTCATGATCGTAGCTTTTATCGTTACCGCGATCCTGCTGATTTTCGTGGTACCTCAGTTTGAATCAGTGTTCCGTAACTTCGGGGCAGACCTGCCAGCGTTCACCAGGATGGTCATAAACCTGTCGGAGTTCATGCAAAAATACTGGTGGGCAGTTTTTGGCGGGCTCGGTATCGCCGTCTATTCCATACTAGAGGGCAAACGGCGATCCATCAGGTTCAATCATTTTCTGGACCGATTGATACTCAAATTACCAATTGTGGGGGAAATCATGCGCAAAGCGGCTGTTGCCCGCTATGCGCGCACCCTGTCCACCATGTTCGCGGCCGGCGTGCCGCTCGTGGAAGCCCTGGAGTCCGTGGCTGGCGCAACAGGGAACATCGTTTATGGCCAGGCGGTTTTGCGCATGCGCGACGCCGTCGCCACCGGCCAGCAGCTGCAACTGGCCATGCAGCAGACCGGACTGTTCCCGAACATGGTGGTGCAGATGGTCGCCATCGGCGAGGAATCCGGCTCGCTGGACGCGATGCTGGCCAAGGTCGCCGACTTCTACGAGCAGGAAGTGGACGACGCCGTCGACGGCCTCAGCAGCCTGCTGGAGCCGCTGATCATGGCCATTCTGGGTGTCCTGGTGGGTGGCCTGGTGGTGGCCATGTACCTGCCGATCTTCAAGATGGGTTCCGTCGTCTAGGCATCCCGCCGTGGACTTCCTGCAGATTCTCCAGACCAGCCCCGCCTGGCTGGCCGGCACGGTGTTCTTGCTGGGCCTGGTGGTCGGCAGCTTCCTGAACGTGGTCGCCCATCGCCTGCCGCTGATGATGGAGCGCGAATGGCGGGCGCAGTGCCGGGAGCTGATGGGGAATGAAGCGGGAATCGGCACGGACGATGACGCCGCACCGCTGAACCTGGTCTCGCCCCGTTCCCGTTGCCCGCACTGCGGTCATGCCATCACCGCACTGGAAAACATCCCGGTCCTGAGCTGGCTGTGGCTGCGCGGTCGCTGCTCCGACTGCGGCACGCGCATATCGGCGCGCTACCCCGTCGTCGAACTCGCCACGGGCGTGCTGAGCGCAGTGGCGGCCTGGCACTTCGGCTGGGGCTGGCCGCTCGCCGGCGCGCTGCTGTTCACCTGGTTCCTGGTGCCGCTCACGCTGATCGACCTCGACCACCAACTGCTGCCCGATTCCCTGACCCTGCCACTGGTCTGGATCGGCCTGCTGGCCAGCCTGGTGCCCGTGTTCGTCACCCCCGAGCAGGCCATCGTCGGCGCCGCGGCCGGCTATCTGTCGCTGTGGCTGGTCTATCAGCTGTTCCGGCTGGTCACCGGCAAGGAGGGCATGGGCTTCGGCGACTTCAAGCTGCTCGCCGCCTGCGGCGCCTTCATGGGCTGGCAGATGCTGCCGGTGGTGATCCTGCTCTCCTCGCTGGTCGGCGCCGTGGTCGGCATCGGCCTCATCGCCCTGCGCGGCCGCGACCGTTCCGTGCCCATCCCCTTCGGCCCCTACATCGCCGCCGCCGGCTGGATCGCCCTGCTCTGGGGTCAGGAGATCATCGACGCGTACCTGCGTTTTGCCGGGCTTCGCTGATTCAAGTTCAAGAGCGCCACGGAATCCATATATGGACTCCCCCGTTTTGCAAGACGCCGGAAGACAGGTGGGGGCGGTTGCCTGCATATATTCGGCCTCTGTGATATGGGCGGTCTGTTGCCCGCCCGGGCCCTGATGGTGAAGTCGCGCACCGGGTCCTCGGCATTACGGTAAAGCGGTCTGGCCTGCCGCAGCAGGCGC